>JBMOKR010000098.1:0-6379 GCA_049324335.1 Patescibacteria group bacterium
AATAACCTAAAGAAATTGTTGATAACTTCCACTTCTGAAACTTATGGGACTGCCCAATATGCCCCCATTGATGAGAAACATCCCCTCCAAGGACAGTCTCCATATTCCGCTTCAAAAATAGGAGCTGATAAGTTAGCCGAGAGCTATTTTCTCTCTTTTAATCTTCCCGTTTCAATCGTAAGACCTTTTAATACTTTCGGGCCAAGACAGTCTGCTAGAGCGGTTATTCCGACAATAATTTCTCAGATTCTGTCCGGGAAGACTACCATAAAACTCGGATCTCTTTCTCCGGTGCGGGATTTCACTTTTGTCAAAGACACAGCTAGAGCCTTTGTCATGTCAGCAGAATCGGAGAAAAATATAGGGGAGATAGTCAATTTTGGAACCGGAAAGGGAGTTACTATACAAGAAGTGAAGGAAATGATAGAAAAAATCATCGGTAGAAAGATAGCTGTCGAATGTGATAAGCAGAGAATCAGACCGGAAAAAAGCGAGGTTTTCAAGCTTATTTGCGACAACAAAAAAGCTAAACGGATCACTGGCTGGAAACCTGAATATTCCTTAGAAGAGGGAATCAAGGAAACTATAGATTTCATTCGAGAACATTTAGACCTTTATAAACCTGACATTTACAATATCTAATATGAAAAAGAAGGTGTTTATATTGGCTGGAGGACAAGGAAAAAGACTCAGGCCCTATACATATGTTATCCCCAAGCCTCTAATGCCACTAGGAGAAAAGCCCATTTTAACAACCGTGCTTGAAAGACTTGCCAGGAAAGGATTTAATGATATCACTATATCATTAGGATATATGGGCGATATGATAGTCCAAGTTGTTAAAGGATTAAAAATATCAGAAAAGATATCCTTTACGAGAGAGACTTCGCCCCTAGGAACAGCCGGATCATTATCCTTAATGAAAGACTTTAGTGATGACGTGCTTGTTATAAATGGCGATCTCCTGACCACTTTGGATTTTAATAAAATTTATGACTTTCACAAGAAAAATAAGGCAACCGCAACAATCGGAATTTTTCCACGTGAAGTTAAAATAGATTTTGGAATAATAGAAACGAAAAACAAGATAGATTTTAACAGCTATTCAGAAAAACCGACTTTCAAATTTGATGTAAGTATGGGAATAAATGTTCTTAGCCCAAAAATCAAAAAATATCTTAAAAAAAATGAGTACTTAGATATGCCCACTTTAATCAAAAGACTCCAAGAAAATGGAGAAAAGATAGTGTGCTATAAGGAAAAATGTAAATGGTTGGATATTGGAAGAGAGTTTGATTATAAAATAGCCACAGAAGAATTTGAAAAAAATGGAAAAGAATACCTGTAAAAGACCTAAAAAGCTGCTAATCCTTGGCTCTTCCAGTTACGTAGCTCAAGATTTTTTAAAAAAAATCAGTCAGCACGACATAATCAGAGTCGAAAGGAATGGATCAGTAATTGATTCTGGCATTATCCAGACTAATAATTTTGACAGGGAATTTTTCGAGGTTTTATTAAGAAGACACAAGCCAGAAAAAATAATCAACTTCATAGGATTAAACAGACCGACGGCTTCCTGCAAGAATCCTTTTTCTCAACTTTTTGATGTCAACTGCGCTATTCCTTATGAATTGCTTGGATCAATAAGAAATATACCCACATATAATCCGAGAGTTTTTTTGATAGGTTCAGCAGCTGAATATGGAGTGTCTCAAACACTAAAACAATGCTCCTTTTCTGAAGAGAGCCCGACCAATCCCACTTCCGAGTATGGACTGACAAAAAAAATCCAAACCGACTTAGCGCTTTTTTTCTTCAGAAACTTCGGCATAAACGTCAACGTATTAAGATTTTCCAATATAATAGGCCCTGGAATGCAATCCGGTTTCCTCTTTTCTGACATAATGAAACAAATAAACGCTGGGGAAACAAAAATTAAAGTCGGTGATTTATCTTCAGTCAGGGATTTTATATATGTAGGCGATGCAACAGAAGCACTAAAGAAGATAATTCGACTGAAAATTTCAGGAGAAATCATAAATATTTCTTCCGGGAAAGGAATCGTAATAGAAAAAATACCGAGACAGATAGAAAAAATTATGAAAGGGAAAATTTCTTTCTACCAACATAAAGACAATCATTTTTCAAAAAATTTCAGCATTTTAGATAATTCAAAACTTAAATCGCTGACTGGATTTCAACCTGATAGCAATATAGCAGAAATAATCAAAAAAATATTCAGAGAAGAAATGAGAAAATGAATAATTCAGCACCAAGAATAAACACTATTGTCCCATATTTAGTATTGGGCCTGCTGTCAGCAGTGCCTTTGTTGTTTTCCTATGGAAAACTCAACATTGGAGGCGACATAATGATACCTTTTAATTCGGAAGCTTTGGGAAAATACCTGCATCAATGGACGGATGTCCAGAATGGACAGTATTTTTCCCATAATTTATTTCCTTATTTTTTTCTTTATAAATTGCTAGAGTTTTTCGGCATAGGCATATATCAGATATCATCGCTAATACTATTCCTTCTAAATTTCATTGCTGGAATCGGGGTTATAAAAGTCACATCTCTATTCACGAAAAAACACTCGATAATATCATTCTCCGTACTCTTTTATCTTTTTTCTCCGGCGCTTCTAAATAGCTGGCATTATCTTTTTGTCTACTCTCTTCTTCCCTTGTTTTTCTTCTTTGTGCTTAAATGGCTAAGGTCAGGAGATATCCCTCTCAAAGATACACTCTACATGAGCTTGCTAGTTTTTTTCCTTTCGACAGAACTTCCTAATCCCAAATATCTTTTCTATCTGTTCGTAGTATTTTTTCTCACGCTTTCAGGAGGACTTCTTCTGAAAATAATAAATTTGAGCTTCTTCCGAAAAAATTGGAAAGGGCTATTGATAATCGCCCTTTTGTCAACCTATTTAATATTGCCCCTGGCTGGTTTTGCAAAAAATTATTCTCCCGATACTTACGGGACAAAAGTCAGGGCAAATTATAAGGATACTGGAAAATTCATGGACGAAGGAAGCGCAACTCTGGATAAAATGTTCCGATTCCATTCAGACGGCTTAGTCATAAACATTCTCAATCAGGAAAGATATAAGAGTAATGCAGCTATAACTTTACTGAGCTTCGTTTTTATACTATTCATAACAACTTCGATTGCAAAAAAACATCCCCTAAAAAAGAAAAGCTTCATCCTCCTGCTAGTCTCATTGATACTGATCTATCTTCTTTTTTCCGTCGGCCCAAACAGGCCATTTGGTTTTTTTTATAAGTCACTGATTTCCAACTTGTCAATATTTGCCTTCTTGAGAACAACGGCTGGAGCAGTTTTTTTCCTTTCTCTCTTTGCGATAATCATAATTTCCATCTTATTAGAAGAATTGAAAACAAGTCAAAGAAGAGTCCTACTCTTTATGACTTTTTCTCTCGTTTTGGTATCTTATCCTATCTTTAATGGGGAATTTTATGAAAACGTCAATGCCGTTAACCCCCTTACCAACACCTCGGAACATGGATATAAGATTCCCCCTCACTATTTCAAAGCAAGAAGTTTCCTGGACAAAAAAAGATTGATAGGAAAAATATTATTTCCCAAATCAAAACTTTCTTATCTTAGCACTGACTGGGGATATTTCGGCCCAATGTTTTACAATTTCCTATTCAAGCAAACTCCTATCTATCAAGATGGAATCGGCTATTTTCTTCAATTCCACAATGTTTCTTTCCTCATTAAAGATCTTTCTGCGACAAATAACTTTGATGACCTCGCCTCCTTTTCAGAAGAAAATGTAATCGAGATTAAAGAAGCGGGTTTTCTCAGAGTGAACGCTATTTCAAAAAACACCTTTCTACCAATACTCTATTCTCCTCAAATGGTCCAGATATCTGATAGATCGTTCGATTCCCTAAAAAAAATCACCTCTCGTCCAGATTGGAAAATCCGTTCCGCAATATTTTTCGAAAGCCAGAATGTGGACAAGGAAGAGCTTCTGTCTCGTATGCAAAATCAGAGTGACAAATTGGGCGAAAATTTGCCAACACTGGAATTCAAAAAAATTAATCCGACCAAGTATCGCATCCGGGTGCACGGAGCCCAAGTAGAATTTCCCTTGGTCTTCTCAGAAAGTTTTCATGAGGGGTGGAAGGCGTATCTAGTAAATCAAGGAGTGGATTCCCGCCTTCGCGGGAATGACATTATTTTATGATAGTTCCCTTAAACTTCTTTTCTTCCAGATAATCTTCTAGATTTTGGAGATTCTGCCCGTTCATAATAGCTACTTCCAGATTTATTTCTTGGGCCAATTTGGAAGCAATGGGATCAAAGGGAGCATTCAGTCCCGGGTCCCACTTGTTCCCGACCATTTTGCGGAACTCTTTCCAGCTTAGATTTTCTAATTTTTTGGCATCAGAGAATTTTCGCGGGTCTTTGTCATAGACGTAATCAATATTGGAGAGGTTGAGCACTTTCCGAGCGCCGAGATATTTAGCTAAAAGCACAGCGTCGTAGTCAGTGGAAAATCCCGGACGCCAGCCGGCAGCTACTAGGATGTCTTCTTTGAAGTTATAGAAATCTTCCAGATCGTTGGGGTTGGTATTGATTCTAGGATGGGCGTGTTTGCGAAAAATAGTCCTGATGAGTTGGCCGTTCATCCGAGTGGTATGAATGCCAATCCAGTCCCGATCTTCATCGGTAAGCTTGGTAATTTTAAGAGAGGCCTCTTGATACTTTCGACATATCTTCCCCCCGCCGGTGATGATGACAAATTTGAAGCCTTGCTTGATTTGCCGTTCAATGACCGCCTTGAATTTCTTGATGAATCTCCAGTCGATCTCTTCCGGAAATATGAGTGATCCGCCGAGAGAAATTATCACTAACTGCTTTTCTTTTTTAGCCATAAAAAATACCCGAGAGGGGCGATTAGGGAGTTAGGATTTTAAATCAATCTTCTCTGATTTTAGCTTTTTGATAGGAAATGTCAATGGCTATTTATACAATCTTTACTTGGTTCATATCCACTGCTTAGAGCTTCCTGGTCTGATTTAAAGCAGACGATATTTTCCGGCTTGATCCGCTTAGCGCTCGAACAAGTTGGCAAGTGGTATTTAGTAGAATTTTTGCTTCCGACAAACAGACAATCGGTCGGAATTGCATTAGAGACTCCTGAAGCTGTCTCTATGGCAGGGGCGGTATTTTGTGGCGTCGAAGCTTTTTGCGGGCTCCCGGCCTCATTTTGGGGGCAATTCTGAGTATTTTCAAAGACAATGGGCGCCTCTTTTTGGCTTTGGCCCTGCAGATATCCGGCTTGGAAAGAAATTCCAGCTACAAGGACCAGTCCAAGGGCCAAAACTAGCTTACTTTCGTATTTTTGCCAAAAAGCTCTTATTTTCCCCATATTATTATTGACATTATATCACGTTTTGGTATAATGATTAACGTTAATTGTTTATATTATTCAGGTATACTAGATACAAAATACTAGATACTTCATACTAATTTTATGGCGCACAGAAAAGCCGGTGGCTCTACTCAACTAGGTCGGGATTCGATTTCCAAAAGGCTTGGTGTCAAGATCTATGGCGGACAGAAAGTGGAAGCGGGACAAATAATCGTTCGTCAGCGTGGAACCAAATTTGGCGTTGGCAAGAATGTCAAGCGGGGCGAGGATGACACTCTCTTCGCTCTAAAAAGCGGGGTTGTCAAATTTCTGACCAAGAAGGTTAAGAAATTTACTGGAAAACTTGAGACCAAGAAGTTCGTGAGCGTACTGGAAGAGGCTAAGAAAAAACCAGCCAAAAAATAACTTCGAAACTTTTTAAAAGCCCCTCGACTTGAGTCGAGGGGCTTTTTTCTATTTCTTTTTGGAAGCGGCTTTTATAAACTCGAAGAAGAGCGGATGGGAATCAATGGGGTTGGATTTGAATTCTGGATGGAACTGGGTTCCCAGCATGAAGGGATGGACGGATTTGGGAAGTTCAGTGATTTCCATGAGCTTTTTGTCCGGGGAGACTCCCGAAAAGACCAATCCGGCCTTTTCCAATTTTTCAATATACTTAGGATTGACTTCCCAGCGATGGCGATGACGTTCAGAGATGCGGTTGGTCTTGTAGGCGGAGAAAGCGATGGTTCCCTTCTTAAGAACGGCCGGATAGGCTCCCAGACGCATAGTGGCGCCGTAGTTGCTGTCTTCCAGATTCTTTTTTTGTTCTGGCATAATGTCAATTACTGGATTTTTCGTGTCGCGATCAATTTCAGTCGTGTGGGCGTCTTTGAGACCCAAGACGTTTCGGGCAAACTCAATAACCAGAAGTTGCATGCCATAGCAAAGGCCGAAGTAAGGAATTTTGTTTACTCGGGCGAATTC
>JBMOKR010000099.1:0-3888 GCA_049324335.1 Patescibacteria group bacterium
TTCCGTCTCCAATTTCAATATCTCATCGGAATTCATTACCTTGATTCCCATTTCTTCCATCTGGGAATACAAATCCTCTAGCGCCTCGATGTCTTTCTCTACATCCGGCAGAACATGAATAATTTCATCTTCCGTTATGAAACCCCTTTGTTTTCCCCTCCGAAGCAAGTCATCAACATTCTCTTTTTGCTTGGTGGCAGAAACTGGATTGGAAATATTTTTGGGCTTCCGGATTTTAACGATTTTCTTTCCAGTTTTGTCTTTTCTGGAAACAGAAGTTTTGACGGATTTTTTGGCAGAAGCTGTCTTCTTGGATCTTTTAGTCTGATTTCCCCTCAAAGATTTCTTGACCGAAGCCTTTTTATTGGAAGCTTTGCGCTGAGACTTCTTGGGAGAAGCTTTTTTTATCTTGCCCTTTTTCTTTGGCACAGGTTTTTTTACTTTAGGCATAGGTATTTCTCAATTTATATGAAGTTTGTTTAACTCTTCGCTCAAGCGCCGACTTTCTTCCCGAAGAATCTTCTCGTTCTCCAGATCGCCCTTTTTTCGAGCTAATCCAAGATCATCAGCCACCTCCAGAAGCTGGCGCCTTATTATTTCCATACGCGCCTCCTTAAGGTATTTTTCCATCTCACCTTTCGGATCGGCATAAACTATCTCCTCGGGATTGCCGGAAAGATCCAAGCGGTATTTCTTTTGGATAAAGAGACTCTCCGCCCGCCTTCTCATTTCTTCCTCGGAAAGAAGCGGGAGAAAGTTTCTAAAATCAAACTGGCATTTCTCCCCTCGGGAAATCAAGAGGGAAAACATTGGGTCTTTGCCCAGTTCCCGAATCAAATCTTCAGGAATCGCGCCTATCTTTTCCCAGACCGATCTTTCGGCCAAGGCCAGTCCGATTAGGTTTTCTCTGACTCTGGTAAGTTTGTCTTGCCAATTAAAATTGGCGATATGTTCCTCGTTGGACGAGGAATTGAAAGTTTTTTGAATTGTCCTATTTCTAACACTAGCCTTTTTCAGCTCCTCCGTCAATATCTTTTCTGAAACCTGAAGCTCCTCGGAAAGCTTAGCGGTCCAATGGCTCTTCTCAATATCGCTTTCCAAAAAAGAAACCATCTCCAAAAACTCCTCGGTTATTTTCTTTTTCCCTTCCGGAGTTTTTCGATCAAATTTAGAAAGGGTCTTTTTCCAAAAATATTCCATGGCTGGAAGAGCTTCCTTGGCGCTTTGGAGAAGTTTCTCGGGATTGTCTTTGACAATATCGGCGGCGTCCTTGCCGGACGGAAGTTGAATGACCTTAACATTCATCCCGTTTTCCAGACACAGTCGAATACTTTTTTTGGTAGCGTTTTCGCCAGCGCTATCCATATCAAAAAACATTTTGACATTTTTAGTGTATCTTTTAATGATACTAACTTGGTCGGGAGTAAGGGCTGTTCCGGAAACCGCCAAAACATTTTGGAATCCGGCCTGATAGGCGGCAATCACATCCATATTGCCCTCCACCAAAAGCGCCCAGTCCCTTTTCTTGATAGTCGCTTTGGAATGACTCAGTCCAAAAAGCACCCGGCTCTTATGATAGACTTCTGTTTCCGGGGTGTTGATATATTTAGCCTGAGATTCGTCCTGTCCTGGAGCGACCCGGGCGCTATAGCCGACTACTCTTCCCTGTATCTCAAGAATCGGAAACATTATCCTATCACGGAAGCGATCATATTGGCTCCTGTTCTCTGGCTTTTCCACCAGAAGTCCTGTTTTGACAATCTCTTGAGTGGAGTATCCCCGCTTAGTGAGGAACTCCAATATATTCGTCCATCCGTCCGGAGCATAGCCCAAACGAAACTCTTTTATGGTGTCATCGATGAGACCCCTATCTTTGAGGTATTCAAGAGCTTTCTTTCCTGACGCGCTTTCAAAAAGTTGATGTTCATAAAACTTGGTCGCGAGTTCTAATATCTCCAAAGTGCGATCCCTAGCTTCCTTCTTCTCCGGAGAAAAATTACGTTCCTTAAGCTCTACTCCGGCTTTTTCAGCCAGGATCTTGAGCGCTTCGCGAAATTCCAAGCCCTCCATCTCCATCACAAAAGTGAAGATATCTCCTCCCTTCTGACATCCAAAACAATGGAAGAACTGCTTGTCCTCATTCACCATAAAAGAAGGGGTTTTTTCATTATGGAAAGGACAAAGTCCCCGCCAGTTGGTTCCAGCCTTTTCCAATTTCAAGTATCCGCCGATGACATCGACGATATTCAGGCGATTTTTGATATCTTCCAGCTCTGTACCCATAGTGCTTCTACTATATTATACGGCTAGAATAAAGGCAAATTGGGAAAAAGAAAAACCTTTTTGAGGTTTTCTGCGGAGAGACAGGGATTCGAACCCTGGAAGCCCGTTAAGACTTACCGCCTTTCCAAGGCGGCGCACTCGACCACTATGCGATCTCTCCTAATAAAAGCGAGGCTCATCTGCCTCGTTTTATAATCTACCAGCTATTCAAATTTTAATCAATATCCTAGACCTCTTTGATTCCTAGAAGCCTCATTTTCTCCCCACCGGGCAGTTTGCCCATAATCACCACCACCTTGTCGCCTTTCTTGAGACGTCCTTGGTCCAGCGCAATACTAGAAAGAATATTCATAAAATCATCAATATCCTCTCCTTCTTCGAGAAGGAATCCACGAACTCCCCAAAGGATAGCCGTTTGATAATAGGCTTCCGGATTATCAGTCGCGGAAAAAATCAGTTGCTTCGGCCGATGTTGAGAAATGAAGAGCGGGGTGTTGCCCCAGAAGCTGAAAGTCAGAATCGCTTTGGCGTGAGATTTTTTGGCCAACTCATGAGCGCTATCAACAACGGCCTTGTATTCATCCAAATCATCATGATCGAAAAACTTCTTGAAATGGTCATCAAAGCGCGATTCTTCGGTATCTTTGATGATCTGAGCCATAGTCGCCACCGCTTCAACCGGATATTTCCCATTAGCTGATTCGCCAGAAAGCATAACGGCGTCAGCATGATCAATAACCGCGTTGGTGACATCTGAAACTTCAGCCCGGGTTGGAAGCGGATTCTGAATCATGGTCTCAAGCATCTGAGTCGCCACGATTACCGGCTTGTTCTTAGCCAAACATTTCTCAATAATCTCTTTCTGATAGATCACTACTTTAGTCTCAGGAAGTTCAATTCCAAGATCGCCTCTGGCTACCATGACAGAATCAGTCGCCTCAATTATTTCGTCGATATTCCTTAGCGCTTCTTTTCTTTCAATCTTAGCCACGATTTTAGGATAGACTTCCCTCTCTCCGAGGATATTTTTTATCTTCTTCCTCAGATTTTCGATATCCTCAGCTCCACCCACGAAAGACAGGGCGACAAAATCGACATTTTTTGACAACACAAATTTCAAATCTTCATCATCCTTTTCTGTCATGGCGCCAAAATTAAGCTTGGCATCTGGAATATTCACGCCTTTGTGATTCTTGATAGTTCCGGGAACGACAACCATTGAGAGCAAAATCCCATCCTTTTTCTCAATAATCTCAAGCTTGATTTTCCCATCCTCAATCAAAATCTCATTCCCCACTTCGACGCAATCCAAAATGTCCTTGTCTAAAAAAAACAGTTTTGAATTTTGAATTGAATCTTTGATTTTTGAGTTTTGAATTTTGAGTTCTTCCAGACTACTGCTTCCGATAAAAATAGTCTCTCCTATCTCAACTGGCAAATCCTCCTCCACCAAGACCCGTATCCTCGGTCCTTGAAGATCGGCCAAAATCCCGATTGGTTTTTGAGACTCTTCTCTGAGTTCTCTGACTTTATCAATAAGCTCCCCATTGGAATCATGTGTTCCATGGGAAAAATTGATCCGAGCCACATTCATTCCGGAAACTA
>JBMOKR010000099.1:3898-6137 GCA_049324335.1 Patescibacteria group bacterium
TTTGCCTTAAAGTTTCTTTATCCTTCGAAGCTGGACCGATTGTCGCCACTATTTTTGTTCTTTTTTCCATACACTCATTTTCTCACACCAAGCAAAAACAGGCAACTTAGAAAGCTCACCTGTTTTTAGCTTGAAACAAGAACTATTTGATGATTTCAATTCCTCCAATAAGAGGCAACTTCTTCATTTCTCCCTTAGCGGCTGTGATTATTCCCATAATAGCCAAGACCAGAAGGAAGATGGTGCCAAAAGGCAATATGATAAACCAGCCCAAAAATGGAATGATTCCTCCGACCACATTCACAACCACCCAAGCAATGAGAAGGACTAATTGCTGATTAGCGTGGAATTTGGCAAAAGCGCTGTTTTTAGCGTCAGTCACAAGCGGAATAAAGAACAGAATCGGGATGATGTAGCCGATAATAGCTAAGGGCTTGTTCTTTTCTACGTCGGAATTAGCCGGTTTTTTGGCTTCTTTGTTTTGTTCTTCCATATTTCACCTCCATTTCTAAATTATATTATTCTGGTCTTATTCTAGCATATCTCCCCGATTTCTCGAAGGATATCCTCCGGGATGGGGTTATTTTTGGGACTTACCCCCGGATACCTCCAAACGCTGATTATCTTTAGTTTGTAGTTTGTAGTTTGTAGTTTGTAGTTATCTGACTTTTGATTTTTGATTTGTAATTTTGAGTTTTGCTTTTTGATTTTTGAATTGTTCTGGATCATCGCCCAGATCTCCTGTTTCCAAGTTTCCTTGCCATTGACTCTCTTGGTTGAAACCGGGGCCATCATAGCAATGGTATTCTTAACAATGCCCTCCTCTTTTCGGTAAGGATTTCTTAGCACCCGCTTGATCCGTTGCTCGCTAAGACCATACTGCTTAAGCTTGAATTTGGCATGCTCAGTCCAGAAGTATTTGTCCATAAACTATTTAATATCCATCCCTTGAAGCGCTTTAATTCTTTCCTCAATCGGAGGATGCGTCATGAAGAGCTTGGAGACTTTTTTCCCCCTGAAAGGATTGGCGATGAATAGATGGGAAGTCGCCCTGTTCGCTGCTTCGAGTGGCCTCGAATCCTTAGATATCTTTTCCAAAGCTCTCGCCAATCCATCCGGATAACGCGTAAGAAGCGCGCCGTCAGCGTCAGCCAGGAATTCGCGCTTTCGGGAAATGGCCATTTGCATAAGGACAGCGGCGATGGGAGCTAAAATAGCCAGAATGATAGCCACGACGGTCAAAATCAGCTGGAGCTGGTTTCCTTCCCGGTCATCGCTACTCCTTCTTCCGCCGAAGATACTCCAGCGCATAAACCAATCGGCCAGAAGCGTAATAAATCCAACCAGCACCACGACTACGGTCGAAAGTAAAATGTCTCTGTTTCCAATATGGGAAAGTTCGTGGGCAATGACACCTTCCAGCTCCACTTTTTCCAAGCGTTCTATAGTTCCGGTTGTGAGACAAATGACACCGTGCTTCGGATCCCTTCCGGTCGCAAAAGCGTTCATAGCGCTGTCTTCGATGATATAAATCCTGGGAACCGGAAGGCCGGCTGTGATACAGAGATTCTCGACTAGATTGTAAATTTGCGGATGGCTTTTTCGGTCTACTTTTTTGGCTCCGCTCATAGCCAGGACAATCTTGTCGCTCCAGAAGTAGGAAGCGAAGCTCATAAAAAAAGAGAACACTACTGCTATATACAAAATACCGCTATTCCCCATAGCTTGAGCAAAAACATATCCCACTCCTATCACAAAGACCAAAAACCCGGATATATAAATCCAGGTTAGTCTGGTGTTCTTGTCTGATTGTGTATATAAAGTCGCCATGAAAAACTAGAATTCAACTTTCACCGGCTCCTTTTCTCCGCCTTCCGCTTCAAAAAATTCCCTCTTAGCGAAATTCAACATTCCGGCAATCATGTTGTTAGGAAAGATTTCAATCTTGGTATTGAAGTCTCGGACATTGCCATTGTAGAACCTGCGGGAAGCCTGAATCTTGTCTTCTGTATCAGTCAGTTCTCTCTGAAGCTCGAGAAAATTCTGATTAGCTTTTAAATCCGGATAACTTTCTGCCACCGCAAAAAGAGATTTAAGCGTTCCAGAAAGCATATTCTCCGCTTGTTCCTTGTCATGAGGCGTAGAAGCCCCCATAGCAGCTGTCCTGGCCGCTGTCACTTTCTCAAAAAGTTCTTTTTCGTGAGCCGCATATCCTTTGACCGTACTAACCAGATTCGGA
>JBMOKR010000100.1:0-5288 GCA_049324335.1 Patescibacteria group bacterium
GGGGATCGGATTCAGGCTTCTTCCGTTCATCTTGGAATACGGCAAGGGGGCCTGCGCCTGCAAGAGCGACGGGGTCCCTTATGACGAGATTGAAAAGCTGACGGAAGGATTCGTCTACCCGTTCATGCGTAGCCACACAGGACATCCCATAACGATCGGACTCAAGATGGCACTTGTCCCTATAGACATAGAAGGTCATCTAATCTGCCCTTGGGGCAAGTCCATGATCGGTGTCGGGCCAAGCGGAGTTGCCAGTCTCTGTCACGTAACCAACAACAACAAACAGTTCATCTTCGGTGATCTAAAGAAGGAGAGATTGACTGCGATATGGAAGGAGAACCGCCTTCTTGGTCAATTCCGGAGCTTTGATCCGGATACGCTCAAGGGGGTTTGTGGAAATTGTCTTGCTCGAGAGGTTTGCCGGGGAGGATGCCGGCTAAATGCTTTTTCAAGCTATGGCGATTTCCTTGCTCCCGATTCGCAGTGCCAGGTGGTGTACAATATGGGCAGGTTCCCTGAGTATGCCTTGGATGATCTGGAGAAAAACTGTAGCTTCGGCTAAGGAAAATAAGTTTTCTCTAAAACAATCTTTCGTACAGCTTTAGCAAGTGGTTAGAGGGGGCTGTACGGAAGAAATCTAGCAAGGGAGGAGGTAAAGAGCTATGAAGCGCAACGCTTTCATCCGCAAGATCCGGCGTTTGAAGAAGCAGAGTTCCTTCTACAACTGCGGCATGGGCTAATGGGTCCAGGTCCGGGCGGGGGGTGGCTATCACAAGCCATCCCCCGCTAATCTTTTGGAGGTTTTAAATGGAATGGTCAAGATTTGTCCATGCTTTTCCAGAATTGGGGGTGCTTTGGCATGCGATAAACATGGAAATTATCCATGTACCGCCGATGATCCTAGGTCAGTTTTCCAGAGGCAATCCGATTTCAGCCCAAGAATTGGGCAGTGATTGGTTTGATTCTCTGATTTCCAGGAGCTTCATTGTCACAGACCTGGATGATGAGAAATGCATGGAAAAAGTCTCTGAGATAACAAAAGAACGTCGGAACATACAGGCGATGTACCTGATATTGGCGACAAGATGCAATCTTAGGTGCGCCTATTGTCTGTATCGCGCTGAAAGGAGCGGATCACTTTCACTCAAGGGAGAGTGCATGGATCCTGGGATAGCTATCGAATCAATCGAAGCATTTTCCCGGGAAACTGCAAAGAATAACAAGTCCTTGCCAGGCTATTGGGAGGAGGTGACTTTTTATGGTGGAGAACCTCTCTTAAACTTTCATTGTCTGGAGAGAGCTGTCCAATACATCAGGAGGATGCAGGAAGATGGCAGGATCTGGGAGGGAGTTAACTTTGTACTGAATACGAACGGTCTCTTGCTTTCAAGAAATATCATGTACTTCCTGAAGAAGGAGGAGATAGAGATTCAAATCTCTATCGATGGACCTCGGTCCATCCATGATAGTGTTCGAGTGTTTCCTTCTGGGAAAGGAAGTTTTGATTCCCTGGTCTCAAAGTTGGACAAAATGAAGGGTCTAGGAGTCGATTTTGTTCCGCTTGTTACAATCAGTGAAGCGAATGTCGATTCGCTTGCTGAATGTGTCGAATGGCTTTGCCGGCGTTTTTCTATAAAGCGCTATGGCTTAAACCTGATGATGCATACTGGCGGCAAGACCGATCCTGGTTATGGAGAGAGAGCTGCGCGATCGATGAGGGAAGCCCACTTGGTAGCCAACTCTTTCGGGGCAGTAGACAAGATGTACGAAGGAGTTTTCAGGGTCTTTTCTTCTGGCCAGGTCGTGCCTCAGTCATGCGGAGCGGGAAGAAAACTGGTAGTTTTTCCTCGTGGAGGAATTCATGCCTGCCAAGCGCTTGAGGCCAGTGGTATTACAGCCATAGGAAAGCTGCCGAAGTTCGAACCTGAATCTCCAAACCGGATTCACTGGAGCAAGAGGAATAGGTTTAATAACCCGGTTTGCCTAGCGTGTCCGGCAATCGGGGGGTGTGGGGGAGGGTGCGGTGCGAGCGCCTATAACCATATTGGCGATGTGCATGGCATTGATCCAAACCACTGCTCTTGGATGAAGAGCGTATTCCAGCAATGGCTGGAAGAAAGCGTTTTTGCGGAGTCATGAGGTCAGGAGCCCAGCCGGGTTCCTGACCTTTCCTTTTTTTATAAGTTGATATATAATTAAAAAACCGAAATATCTCATTATTATAATGAAAAAGAATACTTTATTGCCGGGGGATAAGGTCGGGATTGTCGCGCCGTCGCGGCCAATCCACAATATCAAAAAAGAGATCGAGGCTGGGATTAAGACTCTGGAAGATTCAGGTTTCAGGATAAAGAAAGGGAAATATTTAGAAAAGACTTTTTATTACTCCGCCGGAAGGTCGGAAGAAAAAGTGGCGGACATTCATAAGATGTTTTCCGATCCGGAAGTCAAAGCGATTATCTGCGCGACGGGTGGTTCGAGTTCTAATCAGCTTCTTGAACTCTTGGATTTCGATCTGATAAAGAATAACCCCAAAATCTTTCTTGGATATAGCGATATCACGGCCTTGCTACTTTCTATCTATGCCAAAACCGGACTTGTGACCTATCATGGTCCGACCGTCTATGAATTGTCGATGCTGGCCCCTGAGGCGAAAGATTTTTTCTTTCTGATGCTGGCGGGTCAGAAAGACAGGCTGGACTATCCAGGCGATTTTGAAGTATTGCGTCCAGGCCAAGCGGCTGGGCGGTTAATCGGGGGGAACCTGACTCTCGTGGATAGCTTGCTAGCGACTTCCTATCTGCCCGCATTGGAGGGTAGCGTTCTCTTTTGGGAAGAAGTTGGGGATTCTCCGGCGAGGATTGATTTCAAGCTACAAGAATTGAGGCTATCTGGCGTTTTTGACAAAATAAACGGAATGATTGTCGGACATCTGTCCGATTGCATCGATAAGAAATATCCCGAAGATAACCGGCCGATTGATGAGATAATCCTCGAGCGGACGGCCGGGTTTGATTTTCCGATAATCAAAGTTGATTACTTTGGACATGATATAGATAATTTCTACCCATTTCTTATTGGAGCAAAAGCAGTTTTGGATACGAGCAGTAAATCTTTTTCAATCTACAATTAACTGCCTAGTGCTATTACCAAACGGACGGAGGATGGGACGTAATTTTTAGTATGATAATGAGAAGCAGGAAACACGCTTAGGGCGTGTTTTTCTCTGTTCAATAGACAGTTTACAATCTCGAAATGGCGTTAAAAATATCTTCTTCCATATCAGATATATCTTCTTTTTTGATTTCAGAGACGTTGGTCCAGCGGGGCTTTTTAGTTTCCAAATCTTCTACCTTATCATCGGAGATAAGTCCGGTTGAAAGCGGACGGCAGAGATAGAAAAAAACAAAAGCGTGATAAGCTTCATCTAGCGATTCATAATAGAAAAAATTCTCTTTAAAAAGCAACAATTTTCCAATTTCAATTTCGATTCCTGTTTCTTCTAGAGTTTCTCTTCTGAGCGCTTCTTCCAGTTTTTCGCCGATTTCCACTCCGCCTCCCGGGAACCAAGTTTTACCATTGCTCTTATTCTTGAGAGTAAGGATTTTTCCGTTTTGGATAATCAGTCCGTAGGCGCTTGGCCGGAAGAAGAATTTTTCCTTCGGAACTTCGACCATCTTTCCAAGGTGATTTTTACATTTGATAGTTTTCATAGGTTTATTCATATTTTGCTATTAGTATAATCCGGAAGAGGAATCAGCGCGAGTTTGCTTTTTGGGTACCATTTTGGTACCCTTTTTGTATACTTGTCATTCCCGTGAAAACGGGAATCCAGTGAGACAGCTAAGTTTTAGCGACTAGATTCCCGCCTACGCGGGAATGACACCATAATTTGAAATTTCACTACCGGGATGAAAAAAAAGATTATCTTAGCGAAGCGGGCCGGATTCTGTTTCGGAGTGAAACGGGCGGTCGAAATGGCAGAAAAAGCCCTTTCCAAAAAGAATGGACGAGTTTTTTGCTTGGGGGAGATAATCCATAACCCCCAGGTAGTTTCCGGACTCGAGGAAAGGGGACTGGAAACAGTATTTAATCTCAGGAAAGTAAGGAGGGGAGACACGCTCATCATCCGGAGCCACGGAGTAAGTCCTAAGATTATCGAGAAGGCCAAGAAGAAAGGCGCGCGGGTGGTTGACGCTACTTGTCCCTTTGTCAAAAAAGCTCAGCGAGTGGCGGAGGAGTTTCAGAGAGAAGGGCGGAAAGTCATCATTTTTGGCGATCCTAATCATCCGGAAGTAATCGGAATCAAAGGATGCGCTTCCCGAGCCAAGGTAATCCAGAGTGTCCAAGATTTAGGAAAAATTTCCCGGGCGGGGTTTCTGGCTCAGACGACCCAGAAGCCGGACGTTTTCCGGGAAATATCCAAGGAGCTTAAGAGACTTTCTCAGGACGCGAAAATCGCCGACACGATCTGCCTGGACAGCTTCAATAAGAAGAAGGAAGTCAGGGAGATCGCCAAGAAAGTCGACGCGCTGATTGTCATCGGCGGGAAGAAATCCAATAATACTCGGGAGCTTTCCGAGGTGGGCCGGAAGGCCGGAGCAAAGACCTATCAGATCGAAACGGCCAGAGAAATCAGAAAAGCTTGGATCCAAAAGGCGGAAAAGATCGGCGTAGCCGCCGGAGCTTCGACGCCGGAAAAGTCTATTTTGGAAGTAGTTAAGAAAATTAAAAGCTTCTAATAGTTGGCTTGTTTTTCTTGAAAATAAAAAGCGAGTGGTGGAAGATGAAAAGTAAATATTTTTTCCGGAGTGTTTAAAATAATTTTCTCAAGTTCTTGTTCTGGAATCCACTTCTGGTCGCGTGTCTCACTTTTTTGTTCGGTGAATTTTCCGTCTTTTGTTTCGCAAATAAAAGTGAAGCCAATCCAGGGAAGTCCGTTTTTAATTTGTTGCTGAGCGCAAAAAACTTTAAATCCAAAGGTGGCGTCATTGCGAGGCGAAAATATTTGTGTTCGAGTGGATGGTTCTATAATATTCACATGTAATCCTGTCTCTTCAAATACTTCGCGTCTAACTGCTTCGTGTACATCTTCGAATGCGTATATATGACCCGCTGGTAATTCCAAAGTGCCGCTATAAACAGGATCTTCTTTGGGCTTCCAGCGTGTTTGCATAAGAATGTGAGGGATACCGTCGATATTTTTTCTTATGATCGCCGTTATTATTGGACGACATAACTTGTCTGATGGATGCATGGAGTTTAATAAATTATTGATTTATTACATG
>JBMOKR010000100.1:5298-6063 GCA_049324335.1 Patescibacteria group bacterium
TATAGCAAGTTGTTATTTTTGGCGAATTTTGTTGAGTTTTTTTAAGGTAAGTGATAGGATGAAACCATAAATTTAAGGCGGATTTATGAAAAAATTAGCTATTTTGGGAAGCACTGGAAATGTGGGGACGCAAGTTTTGGATGTGGTAGACCAATATCCGGGAAAATTTGAAATCGTGGCGCTTAGCGCTAATGGCAATGTCGAGCTTCTTAGGAAGCAGATTGAAAAATACCACCCTAAGTTTGTCGGGGTGGCAGACGAGTCGAAGGTTCCAGAGCTGGGAACTCTGGATGGAGTGAAAATATTTTTCGGAGAAAATGTCAATGTGGAAATTGCCTCCTTGCCTGATTATGATACATTAGTGAATTCCGTGGTGAGTTTAGCGGGGATCCGGGCCACTCTCTCCGGAATCAGAAACAAGAAGAATATCGCTCTGGCCAACAAAGAAGCTCTAGTGGCGGCCGGGGAAGTGGTTATGAAAGAAGTGCGGGAAAATGGCGTGAAAATAATGCCGATTGATTCAGAACATAGCGCGCTTTTCCAATGTCTAAACGGTGAAGATATCAAAACTGTCCATCAGCTTATCATAACCTGCTCCGGAGGAGCGCTTCGAGACAAAACAAAAGAGGAAATCGAAAAGGCAACGGTGGAGGAAGCGCTGGGACACAAAACCTGGAGCATGGGACAGAAAATTACCATTGATTCGGCTACTCTTATGAATAAGGGATTTGAGGTGATCGAAGCCATGTGGCTCTATAATATGCC
>JBMOKR010000101.1:0-5910 GCA_049324335.1 Patescibacteria group bacterium
AGGATTGTTGGCGGTTATTTTTTGGATCGGGGCCGTTTTTTGGGGGATAACAAGAGCGCTTTTGGGGGTCAATAAGGAGCCTTGGCAGGCAGGCCTGGCTTTTGGGCTGATAGCTTTTTCTGCGCATGGCTTTTTTGATACTCCTCTCTATTCCGTAACGGTTTTTCCAATATTGCTACTGGTGCTATATTTAACCCAAAGCCAGCCAAAGGAAAAGGAATGAAAAAAATAATTACTCTGGAAAATTTCATCTGGTTAATAATCCTCGTTCTCCCGGTCTATCTTATAAGGTTTCCTGGGTTCAATCTTTTAGATATCCTAATCGGAGTCGCTTTTATCTGGTGGCTTAAGACAGATTCCGAGAGACTTGGGCGGACAATTGGGTTTATCCGTCAAAATAAAGTGGCGGTAGCGGGGTTTGGCCTAGTCATGGCGGGACTTTTGGGTGGTCTTTGGAAAACAGACAATGTTTGGCTGACCCTGGGTATAATTAAGAGTTGGTTTCTCCTGCCTTTTATGCTAGGGTTCTTATTCCGAGTTGTTATTTCAGAAGAGAGGAGAAAGCGCCTTTTTTTTACCTTCTTTCTTTCTGCGCTGTTTCTCTCTCTTATTTCTTGGGCTTTCTATTTTTCTGGCAACCTCACCTTCGATGGAAGACTTTCGGCGTTTTTTAACTCCCCCAACTATCTATTTATGTTTCTAGCGGCGGGTTTTCTTTCTGGATTGAGTTGGATTATAAGCGTTGATGAAACCGCCAAGAAGAAGGGTTTGATTGGCGTGGGTCTTCTAAGCATCTTGGCAATTCTTTTTTTAACCAAATCATACAGTGGAATAGTCGCGCTATCCGTAGCTATGCTTTTTCTAGGCAAGAAGGTTTTTTTCAGATGGCGATTTGCGCTAGGATTGTTTTTGTTTCTGAGTAGCTTTTTGTTTTTCGAGGGAAAATCTGACAAATTTTCTGATTTAATCCGGCTGGACGATAGATCATCCCTGGCTTCCCGGGAGATTATTTGGAAGGCCAGCTTTCAGATAATTGAAGACAATTGGTTTTTAGGAATCGGAGCGGGAAATTTTCAGGAAAAGTATCTGGAATATCAGAAGTTTTTTCCACCCTATCTTGAATGGGCGGTGCCCCATCCTCATAATCTGTTTTTGTCCTTTTGGCTTAATTCTGGACTTATTGGGCTCTTGGGATTCGGGATAATTCTCTGGAATTGGGTGAGAATAAGCCGCTATAAAAACAAAAAGCTCCTTTGGGGAGCCTCAGCTATCATGCTCTATTTTCTTCTGCATGGGCTTTTGGACACTTCTTATTTCAAGAACGACTTAGCCTGTCTTTTTTGGCTAGTATATTTTCTTTAGATTAAAGCTACAGGCGGATTCTCCAAATTTTTCCATCGTAGCGATTAACGAAAAAAAGGAAACTTTCATTGGAATTGAGAAAAAGATTCTCGGCGTCTATCTTTTCTCCTATCTCACTAAGATCTATGAGACGTTCTTTTTTTCCGGTGGTCGTATCAACTTTCCAAAAAGTGTCGGTAGTTTTGAATTTACCCTGAATATAGTCATCAGGAAGAACAGCGCTTCCCGGCATCGAACCAGGCAAGGCGTAGTAGATGGTTTTTCCATTCTGTCCCCAGACACACTTAGAAACAAAGGTGGGCAGTCCAAGATCTTGATAATTTTGTCCTTGAGAATCAAGAAGGGCCAGGATTGTCTTGTGTCCATTTTTCTCATTGCTATGACTCACCAAAAGCTGGCTTCCTGAAGGATTCCAGAGATAGTCGGCTCCAAACTTTCCCGAAAAGAGGAGTTTCTTTTCTCCGCCGATAATGGGAACGGTAAAGAGATTTGTTTCAAAATTGGCTCCTGGAAAGTTCCAAAAAGAAACCAAGCCGGAACGCGGAACAGGAATGATGTTTTGTCCATAAAAGCTAAGGTCGGTTATTCTTTTCCAGTTTTTACCGTCCCAATCGGCCACATTGAGAGATGATTGATTGGTTTTTTGGTCAAAATAGGCGTAAACTATTTTTTGATCATTTTGAAAATTGGCGCTTTTGATATTTTTCCCCAAATCCCCCCCCAACTTTTCGCTATAGCTCCAAAACTTGATTCCTTGATCTCCAAAGTCGGAAAGAACTTTGGTTTGATTGGGAGACCAAAGAACTTTTTTTAGTCCGATAAGGTTTTTATCCGAGACCGTTTTCTTATTATTCCCTTCTAAGTCTATCTGGAAAACCTGGCCATTTTGGGAAGAATAATAAATAATTGTAACGCCGTCATCCTTAAGAATGGGAGAAATTACGGAGTCTTGGCTTATAGCCACAAGTTTTCCGGGCTTTTCGGACGAAGAATCAGCCGATTTCTTATCCAGAAGGGAAGATTCGCTCGAAGGGTCATTTGAAGGACTTGTCTTTTTGAAAACCAAAAAATATATCCCCCAGAAAGCTAGGGCGGTCAGAAAAATAACTAAGGAGGCAATAAATATTTTTTTAGGCGCTGACATATTTTTATGATTTGGCCCACTGGACATGGTAGACATTGGTTGGTTCGCTGGAGCTGCAATTGTGGCTGAAGCCATTGGAGCATACCTGGGTCACTTTTCCCGCTGAGACTTGCTCTTTTAAATAAGTTTCCATTTTGGCTGTGTCGGAAGAATTCTGTAATTTTATATCTAGTGTGTGTCCGTCGGCGTGGTTGGTCTTCGAAGAGTGGTTCACTGTCTCGGTGGCTCCATTTATGGTTATATCACCAACTTTGGAATTAATATCTTTGGCTCCGTCTATGGCTGTTTGAGTTACTCCGCTTAACTTAGTGCATCCCGAAGCATCCTTGTCTATACAAGTTCGGTTAACCTCTATTCCTGCGGCGTCTAATTGGGATTTTACTTCCTGGGCAGTCATATTAGACTGAGACGCCTTCTTGTCAGTAGTTGAGCTGCTACTGCTTCCTGAGGTAGTTGTTCCCGAGGAAGTTGTTGATGAGGATGTCGAACCTGTTTCTGGTATTCCCTTGGGACTGACAAGCTCGGGATTGATGGTGTAAAGAAGGAGCCAAGCCAGAAGAGCTAGGACTAGGCCGATAATGGCATCAGTGATAACATTTTTAGCGCTTCCCATAGCGGCATTATTTCCGGCCGAAGTCAGATACATAAAAGCCCCGATGGAAATCATAAGAAGGGCGGCAATTCCGACTACCCAAATGCCAAACTTGTAGATAGCGCTTATATAAGCATTAAAGGTCGGGCTTTCGTTAGCGCTATAGAAGCCTGGTAGACCTTCCAGTAGCTTGTATTCATATCTAGTAGAGGTCGAATCAGCCGCCCAAGAAAAAGCCGGCAGGAAAATTATCAGCCCGATTAGGAGAAGTATTAGCTTAGCTTTGTTTTTTTTCATTCCGAGGCGCTCTCTTTTTTAAGCGAGAGCATAAAAACTATTTTAGCGGTGAATATCATAAGCGCAGTTGTAAGAAGTATCCGAAAGAGAAAGCCTAAATAACTGGGAACGCCGGCAATCAGACTGGCCATGAGGCGCTGATTTTTTTTCTTGGCAAAATTCTCGTAGGAATCACTTACTTCCATATCTATTGTAGCAGAAATAGTCTTATCATAAAAAGCGCTTTCCGGAGAATCCCAAAACTCATCCAAGGCTTTGGCAGTGTTATTGTCGATTGAGAATAAATAAGAAGCTGAAACCGAATAGGACTGTCCGGAATCTTTGTCAATTTCAAAAGAAAAGTCTTTTCCTGTTCCCGACAAGACTCCATCAAGATACCAGTTTACTTCAGAATAGTCAGTTGGCTCAAATCCGACAAAGTCGGCTGAAAGGCTGGCCGTTCCCCCCTGAAGAGCTTGAAAATCGGTTTCTGAATAATCTGGCCACTCGACATCGTCAGTATCAATGTAATATCCCAAGAGAACCTTATTAACTGATTCGCTTTCCGGAGAAATCTTCATTTCGGGGGTAACGACTTCAAAAGTCCGGCTGAGATTGACTTTTTCTCCCGTATCCTTATTGGTGGCGGTGAGTGCTAGGACAAAATCTTCCCCTATTTCTTTCAGGACTGGAAAATAAACTGGATTGGCCGTATCTCCGGACGAAGAGCTGTAGTCCAAGGAAAGGTCTTCATTATCAATGCTCCAGGAAAAGCTGTCTAGGTCGGAGTCTTCAACCTTAACTCCAAAAATTTGATTTTTAGCCACTTCGCAGATTGGGTCAGCCACTCCATCAGTGAAGCATTTCTCTTCTCCGGTCGTAGAAAGGCTGAGACTATCGGAAACATCGGCTTGGAAAACTTGAATTCGGAAAGAGTTTTCTATGAGAGGAATGACAATCTCATCATTTCCTTTTTTGGTCCCATTATACGAATCTTCAGAAACAGTTAGCTTAGCTTTTAGATAAGTTGTGTCTTCCGGAAGGGAAAGGGTAAGGCTGAGTTCATCGGCGCCTAGCCCCATCATGGAAGAAACGTCAGTAAGATCGCTCTTGGAAAGTTCTTCCCAGCCATCTGAGTCGCTGGGAGCGCTTTCCTCGTCAGTAGAGTAAAGCTCCCATTGGTAGTAGAGAAACTCAGCATCATCAGCATTGGTAGCTGAGGAATAAATAGTGAGCTGGTCGGAGTTATTTCCGTCAGGATCGTTAATGGGATTTTTGGGGTCGTAGGAGAGGGAAACGTCTATCTTATCATATTCTCCTCCTCCTTCGGTTGGATCGACGAAGTTGTCTTCAAGACACTTATTGAAGTCTTCCAGGGTCATTTTGAAAAGATTTTTATCCTTATCATCTTGACTCATATTGAGTTCCTTTTCTGGGTTGGTAGTTTCTGTTCGCGTAGAAAGGACCGAACAAGCATCGCTTCCGGAAGGACAACAGGAGCGGTCGGTTATTCCCGAATCGGAAGCAATCCCGTCTATGGCGTAGCAAGTTTCATTTTCTGGCGCTTCTGGCGCTTCGCTGAATTCAGTCGTGATAGTGACATTAGCGCTTGGAGTGTCGCCTCCTGTTGCTGAAGCCGAGCCGCTAGTCGAGCTGGTTTGGGCGTGAATCTGGATTTCCTCAGTCTTAGTTTCTGTTTGGGTTGAAGCTACTCGATAACTGGAGTATTCTGCCTGGTCATAAGTAGTCGAAGTTTTAGTGACTGTCCGAGTAAAGGAACAGCCACTGGGGCAACTTGGCCAGGTAGAAGGAGAGACTTCCACGGTTTCTTCGCCATCCTCGGCTAGATCGCGGAAGGCGTCATCAATCACATCGCATTTATTTTTAGAAAGCGCCCACATCACTTTATAGGAAGCGTCTTCATAGCTGGTCGGTTCGTAAGATATTCCTTCGATAGCTACCCCCACATTGTCGCCTTCCTGGTAGGTCCAGGTAAAAGAAGTTTGACCTAGTCCCAGGACGACGGCTTCATCATTAGCTCCAAAATCGGAGGTATCTGGGTCATTGGGATTGGTATGCCAAAATTCTTCTTCTGATTGTTCAAAGGAGCCATCCCCAGTTTCTTTTCCGGGAGCATTGGGGAAGAGATGATCGCAATCTCTGAATTCATACTCCTTCCCTTTTTCATTGTCATGGAAGAAACAGTGTTTTTCCTTGCCGACTTCTTTCTGGTCGTCGCCTCCATAGGATGAATTATAGCCATCATCATCCGTGTCGCTATTGTAAGCCTCTTCCTCCCATTCAAATCCGGCATTGGCAATGATTCTGGCCGCTTCTATTTTGTAATCTTCCAGCTCAACCTCTCCATTTTCATCAAAATCGCATCCATCGTCATAGGGACACTCAGTATGCTTTATGTACCAAGTGTAATACATGTCTTCAGAAGAAGAATTTCCAAAATACATCGGCTCAGCCGTAGCGGTAACCTCTTCTCCGGGAGTGGGATTTGCTGGGCTGAATTTTATGGAAACCTGAG
>JBMOKR010000102.1:0-5706 GCA_049324335.1 Patescibacteria group bacterium
GCTATTTTCCTTTTCAAAAAGTGGCTATAACAATTGGCATGCTGATTCTGCTTAGCGGAGCTTTTTATTGGATAACAAGATAGCGGTTGTCAGTTATAAACGCTAACCGGATATATAAAAACTAAAAACTACCAACTAAAAACTGACATATGGACAATCCCATTCAAAACTTAAATCAATTGATTGAAAAAGTGGATAGTATGAAGAAGCAAGATAAGCTGGACTTGTCTTCTGATCAGGACTTGTCGATTGCTATTATGAATCTGGTGAGCATTGAAGAACATTTTTTCTTTACTGGGACGAAACTTCAGAAACCGGAGTACTTCAATCTTCTTCAAGAGGTGCGAAAGATGCGCGGGGACTTGCTACGGAAGATTGTTAAAAATCCCCAAGGAGAAGAATGGTGTATTTCTAAGCACTTATTGGCAGCCTCTATGCGACTAATGGAGGTTGGAACCAAACAGCAGGGGATTGGTCGAAAGGAAGAGGCCAGGGAGCTTTTTCAAAAAGCCTATGATTTATATTCGTTGTTTTGGGGGATTAATATGAAAGTCATAGATACCGAAGGCATTAAAAAGATTGATGAACAAGCCCTGAATAATAAAGATCAGGAAAAGAAGGGTTTTATGGGTAAGCTGGGGGAATTGGTCAGAAAAGCGGTTGATTGTTGCATCGAATAATAGTTCCAAGCCGGGAAGAGGTCGAACCCGAGCTTTTAATAAAAATAAATAAAAAGAGAAACACGTATGTCAGCTAACTTTAAAAAGGTTTCCTTGGCCATCGTCGGAATCGTGGTGATTGCTGTGGCGTTGCTTTTGGCTTATGAAAAGAAAGTCGGAAACAGAAGCTCTTTAGAGAATAAGCCTGAGGCAGTTGTTCCGGAGAAGACGGAAGTCAGCCTGCCAGATCCTTCCGGCAAGCCTTCTGATATTTTGGAAGGCGCTCTGGCCGGGATAGAAGTTGAAGGAAAGCTGGAAGCGTCAGAGGATTCACTAGCTAAAAACTCCTTAGATGACACGGACGAAGTTTCTGCTTTTTCCAATGCTTATGAAGAAACAAATTTCTAGGGTTTTCCTAGTAGCTTTGATTCTGGGATTATTGAATTTCGGAACTGTTTTGGCAGTTTCGGAAAATTCCAATTCGAAGCGTCCTTTGAGCGCTGAGGATAAAAAGGCAGAAAAGAAAGCGGCGGTAACGGAGAAGGTCTGTGATCGTATTTCCGATGTCTATGCTCGTATCAGCGATAAATCTGCCAATCTGGAACAGAAGATGGAAGCTAAGCGAACAGAAAAGGAGAGTAATTTTTCCCTTCGTTCCGAGGAGAGAAAAAGGGAGATGGAGGCAATTCGTTCCAAGGTGGACGAAAACTTTTCCCAGAATATGGAAAAGCTTCTCGCCAAGGCTGATACTGAGGAAGAAAAGTCGGCCGTTTTGGCTTTCCAAAAAGCGGTTGAATCAGCCAGAAAAACTCGGCGCATGGCAGTAGACACTGCTCAGGAGACTTTCCGAGCGGAGGTAAAAACTCAGATTCGGAATCGCCAACAGACCTTGAAATCCTTGAGAGACAGTTTTCAGGCTTCGGCCAAAGTGGCCTTTGAAAAAGCCGAAAGCTCTTGCGAATCCGGGACAGATATCAAGGAAATCCGGGAAACTTTTCGAGAGGCTATTAAGGCGGCTCGGGAGAAATTTCAAGTTGAAAATCAGAACCGAGAAAAAGTTGGAGAAGCAGTGAGCGCGGCGGCTAAGGCAAAAAACGAAGCAATCGCTAGAGCTAATGAAGTCTTCAAAAAGGCGATGGAATCGGCTATCGCCCAACTCAAGAAGTCATTTCCTGAAGCGGAAGCAGAGTAGCTTTTTTCTGAGAAACAAAAAAGTCCTCAATATAACAGCTGAGGACTTTTTTTGTTGGCAAGTTATTCTCCGTTTCCAAAGGTCATTTCTTCCGGGGTATTTTCGGAAGGAGTATTTTCCGGAGCTTCCGAAGCTGGATTTTCCAGTGGCGTTTCCGGCATTTCGGGATCCTTGGGAGTTTCCGGAGCTTCAGTGTTCATAAGCATCGGATCTTCCGTATTTCCCCCGAACAATTTTTTAAGCCAGTCAAACATAGCTTTTAAGGGTTATTTATTTATAAATTAATTATAGTTTTTTCCAAGAGGGAGGTCAATTCACCCCTCATACCAATTTTTTTGGTGTGGGGTTTGCCAAGCTGGGGAAGAGTGATATAATAACACTATAAAATAATTTTGAATTTTAAATTTTAAATCAAATTGAAATTACTAAAAGATTCAAGGATTAAAGTTATGAGCAATGTTCCTTTGGCTGAGAGGATGCGTCCCCAAAGGTTGGAGGACTTTGAGGGACAGGAAAAGATTTTAGGAAAGGATTCATTCTTAAGAAATGCCTTCGAGAAGGACGAAGTACCATCGTTGATTTTTTGGGGCCCTCCCGGGAGCGGGAAAACGACTTTGGCGCATATTATCGCCAACGAAACTCAGAGTGAATTCATTTTTCTTTCTGCTGTTGAGAGTGGAGTAAAAAAATTGCAGGAAGTTTTGGAGATTGCCGGAGAAAACAAGCTGAAAGAAAAAAAGACAGTCCTTTTTTTGGATGAAATTCATCGCTGGAACAAATCCCAACAAGATCGACTCCTCCCCCATATTGAAAAGGGCAATATCATTCTCATTGGAGCAACAACGGAAAATCCCAGCTTTGAAGTCAATGGCGCTCTTCTTTCCAGGGCGCGGGTCTTAGTTTTGGAAAAATTGTCGAGCGACTCAATCAAAAGGATTATTCAAAAAGCTTTGAGCGATAAGCGAGGACTGAAAGAGGAGAAGGTAAAAATAAGTGATAAGCTTATCCGGCAGATTGCTGACTTCTCTAATGGAGATGCCAGAACAGCTCTTAATATTTTAGAAAATTGCGCCAAAGTAAGGAAGGAAATCGATGAAAAACTTGTCAGGAGCGTTTTGGGGAAGAGTCATCTTTTTTATGATAAAAACGGCGAAGAGCATTATAATTTAATTTCGGCCCTTCACAAATCGATGCGGGGAGGCCAGGCCGATGCGGCAGTCTATTATTTCTCTCGGATGCTTGAAGGGGGAGAGGATCCTCTTTTCATCGCGAGGCGTCTCATTCGTTTCGCCTCGGAAGATGTGGGCTTGGCTAATAATACGGCCTTGGTTCTGGCTAATGCGTGTTTCGAGGCTTGCCACAAGATTGGGATGCCGGAATGCGATGTTATCCTAGCCCAGTGCGTCGCATATCTTGCCAAATCCCCAAAGAGCATTGCGGTTTATGAAGCCGTTCGAAAGGCCAAAAGAGATGTTGAGAACTTGGGAAATCTTCCTGTCCCGCTTCATCTTAGGAATGCTCCAACCAAGCTTATGCGAGATTTGGAATATGGTCAAAATTATAAATATACGCCGAAAGAGGATGATAGTCGGCAAGAGTATTTTCCGGAAAAGATTAGGGGCAGGAAATATTTTTAGGAAACATTTACAATTTTCTCATTTTAGCTTAAACTCAAAGCATTATGAGCGGAGTGATTAAGGAAAAACTCAAAAAAGAAAGGGAGAATTTTCAAAAGGAGGTTCAATCTAAAGCCAGTCAATATATTGGGGCTGGGTTTGGTCTGGTGGCTGGTCTGGCTTGGAACGACGCCATAAAGGCTCTTATTGACCGCTTTTTTCCTCAAGATTCCAGCGGTTCCCTCTGGGCCAAGTTTACCTATGCTATTTTAATGACTCTAGTTGTGGCGCTTATTAGCTACTACCTTACTAAGATTTTCAAGAAAGAGGAGAAGAAAAAAGAGGAAAAATAGTTAGAATTCAAAAAGATTCAATTTTGAGGTCGCAAGACCTCTTTTAAAATGTCTTATGAAAAAAGTTGATTGGAAAGAAGTGGGGGAATTGCTTCAGTCGGGAAAGATAGGAATCATTCCAACGGATACTATCTATGGGATTTCTGCTCAAGCTTTCAGAGAAGACCTGATTGAAAAAATTTATACCTTGAAGAAACGGGATCGGAGAAAACCGTTTATTTTTTTGATAAGTCAAATCTCTGATTTGGAAAAATTTGGAATTAAGATAGGCGGAAGCAAGAAAAGAGTGCTTGAAGATTTTTGGCCAGGAAAAGTGAGTATAGTTTTCTCTTGTTCTGCTCCTAATTTGAAATATCTCCACCGAGGAGTTGGCTCCCTGGCATTTCGTCTTCCCAAGAACCAAAACCTTCTGGCGCTTCTCAAGAAGACTGGACCGCTTGTTTCAACGAGCGTCAATCAGGAGGGCAGAAATCCTGCTGAAAATTTCCAAGAAATTGAAGAATATTTCGGAAACGAACTGGATTTTTGCTTGGACGCGGGAGATTTGAAAGGGCATCCTTCAACAGTGCTGGATTTTTCTAGCAAAAAGGTAAGAGTCTTGAGAAGAGGAGAATGGAAAAAGAAGGAGCATTTTAGCGCAGTTTTCTGGCGTAACCTTTTGGATAGATTGCGAGGCTAGAAATTGTGGTATAATTAAAAAATGGAACTTCGCAATTACAATGTTTATTTTCTCTTGTTGGTTCTTTTGGGCGTGAGTGTTTTGACCTTCTTCATCTTTAAGCCCTTTCTTATTCCCTGCCTTTTAGCGGCTATCCTAGCTCATCTTTTCTATCCGGTTTACAAGAAGCTCTCATCTAATTGCCAAAAACGCAGGGGTCTTAGCGCTACTTTAGTAATGATTTTGGTGTTCTTAGTGATCGTTACTCCTTTAGTAGTTATGGTTTCGCTGGTTTCTCAGGAAGCCCAAGGGATCTTCGAAAGATTTACTTCTGAAAATAATAATGTTGAGAAACTGATTAGGAATGGGGTTTATAATCTTTCCCATCTTCCCTTCTGGGGGAGATTAGATTTGGAGAAGGTCGTTAATCAGGACGAGATTATTAACCTGGTCAAGAGTTTTTCTAAAAATACCCTTATCATTCTCCAGGGAGCTTATGAAAGTCTGGCTGGACTTATCCTCAATCTTTTTATCATGTTTTTTGCCCTGTTCTATTTTCTGATAGACGGAGAGAAGCTAATTAAAAGGATAAAAGAAATTAGTCCGATTAGGGATAAATATGAAAATGTTCTTTTGGAAAAATTCAATGCTATTATACGGGCAATCATGCGAGAAACCTTCCTTATCGCGCTTATCCAGGGAGCGCTTTCAGGCGTTCTTTTCTGGGCGACGGGCGTGGTTTCTCCAATAACGCTGGGAATTATTGCAGGGATAGTTTCTTTTATCCCTTCGGTCGGAGCCGGTTTAGTTTGGTTGCCGGTTGGAATTGCTATGCTAGTCTTGGGATATCCGATTCAGGGAATAATTATTATTTTAGTCGGAGCGCTGGTGATCAGTACCGTTGACAATGTTCTTCGGCCGAAACTTATGGGAAAAAGCAGTCAGGTTCATCCGCTTCTCATCTTACTTTCTACTTTGGGGGGACTTCTGGTGTTTGGCTTGTCAGGATTTATCGTTGGTCCAATCGTGATGGCTCTTTTCCTGGTGCTTTGGGAAATATATGTCCTAGAATTCAAGACGCAACTTAAGAAATTCAACGCTTAAGCGGTGGATATAGCCTATTTATATCAAAATTTATCGCTTTCTATCTCGCCGACTATCTTTAAAGTCGGTTTTTTTGGCGTTTCTTGGTATGCCATGATGTATGTTGTGGCTTTCGGAGTAGTCT
>JBMOKR010000103.1:0-5632 GCA_049324335.1 Patescibacteria group bacterium
ATATCCGGCCGGTTGACCAATGGAACAAAGGAAAGCGGACGGAATTTGGCGACCGAACTACTTTTGAAGTAGCTAGTCCAGCCTGCTGTTAGGGAAAAGAAAAGATAGCGTCCTGGCCAGCTCTTTTGCGAAAAGGGGCTGGCCGGAATTTTGAAGAGCATGCTTATTGGAGGACTGCAAAAATTGACCCTTATTGATTATCCTGGAAAATTAGCAGCGACGGTCTTTACTGTCGGTTGCAGTTTTCGCTGTCCTTTCTGTCATAATCCTGAGCTGGTTCTGGGAGGGGGCGCAGGAGGTGGTCTTCCAGAAGAAGACTTTTTCCGATTTCTCAAAACTCGCAAAGGAAAACTGGAAGGAGTTTGTATTACCGGCGGAGAACCAACTATCCAAAAAGATCTGCCTGATTTTATTCGGAAGATAAAAAAACTGGGATTTTTGGTCAAGCTGGATACTAATGGATCTCGGCCGGATGTTCTACGAAATCTTCTCAAAGAGAAGCTTATTGATTTTGTGGCTATGGATATTAAGGGACCACTGGAAAGTTATGATAAGTTTTCTGGCGTGAAGACAGACAAAGAAAGGATAGGGCTTAGCGTCGAGCTTATCCGCCATTCGCGCCTCCCTTACGAATTTCGCACGACCGTCGTCCCCGGACTTCACAGCGAGAAAGATTTTTCCAAAATTGCTAAATGGCTCGAAGGCTCCTCTTCCTATTTCCTCCAAGTCTATGGCGAAGGAAAGATTCTTGATCCACGTCTCAAGAAAAAAACCAAGGGAAAGACAATCGATTTGGAAAAGATAAGAAAGAATATTTTGGCAAGTTTTGGAAAAGTGGAGATTCGAGGCTGAAAAAATATGAGGATATACGTCAAAGTGAAACCCAATTCGGGAAGGAATGAGCTTAGGGAAATTTCTCGGGGAGAATTTGAGGCTAGAGTGACGGCGATCCCGGAAAAAGGCAAAGCCAATGATTCTCTAATAAAGCTCTTGGCCAAGCATTTTGGTGTGTCTCAGTCGCAGGTTGAAATTGTAGGCGGAAAGACCGCCCGGAAGAAGATGGTGGATATATTGGAGTAGCTGAAAGGGCTGATTTTTGTTAAAATCCAGATATAAGAAATATAATTTGAAAATATGTTTGGAAAAAGAGAAAATCCTTCAATGGAACCTTCTTTAGAGGGAGGGAAAATTGAACAGGCTTCGGCACCAGTTGCGGACAAGGGAGGAAGAGACGGCGGTGTCATCCGAAGGGTGATTGAAGCAGCCAAAAATCGTTTGACAGGCAATCAGAAAAAAGTTAAAGCTCTAAGCGCGGTTCTGGGAGAAGAGGCGGTGGCCGGAGCTTTGGAAAATGATAAGAAATCTATCGCTTCCCTCGAGGCTGTAGCAGAAGAGCAAAATCCTCAAGCGAGGAAGGGGGTTTTTCCTGAACAGGAAAATATTGGAACGTCAGGACCCCAGGAGGATGAACCGAAAGATAGCTTGAGTCAGGAGTTAGTCGCTGATTTGGAGAAGGCTCTCTCCAACCGTCGCTTCGACAAGGATGAGCATGCGAAATTTACTGAATATATGGAGGAAGAGTTGGGCGACCCTGATTTAAAAAAGGCGCTTTTGGACAATCTTTCTACTTTCGGACCGGAGTTTTCGCCAGCAAGGAGATTTTCTCTTCTGGCAGATATGATGGTCTTTGATTCTCCAGAAGCCAGGAAAATAGCCTTTGAAGCTATCAAGGGATTGCTGTCTAGCGGTATTTCTCTAGAAAGCACCATCGGGGCCAAAGAGGGATTCCGTGGATTGCTCAGTGTTTCTCGCCAGGAAGGTTGGTCAGATAAATTATTTCAAGCTATGAGAGAAGCCTCCTTAACTGATTCGGGCAAGGCGATGCTGGCCGAAATGATGATTGATGAAGGGAATCAGTATCAGGACACGCAGGATATGTTGAGATTGGGAGGAATCCAGTTTTCCAATCCGGCTCTAATTGATCACATCACCGAAAAGTTTAACGTAAAATTCGGCATCAATCCTGAGGAAGAAGCTTCTTTTGTCAGGGGATTCAGAAGGAATCTAGGAGAAGTTGAAGTGGTGGCCTGATTATTTTTTACATTGAATTCCAAGGAGGGTGGAATTTTTGACCAAATCAAAAATATTTTTGTTTTTAGTTTCCAGTTTTTTGCTAGGAATTTTTGGCGCTTCAGTTTATTATCCCAGAGAGTTTTCCTCTTCGGGAGTTCTAACTCTTTCTGTTTTCTCCCTGATCATAGTTCTTGTCTTTTGGAAAAACCGGCCGGCCAAAGTGGTCGGCTTTTGTCTATTATTTTTTGCGCTGGGAATTTGGAGATTTAACTCAGAAATTCGAAATCTGGGTCAGTATGGGGAGGCAGGGAGATTTGAAGGAGAAGTTTTGATTTCCAAGGAGCCGGAAAATAAAAATGGGCGAAAGCAAATTGTGGCAGAAGTCTCCAAAGATTACAAAGTGTTGATTTTTGCCGGCGCCTATGACGATTATCACTATGGAGACAGGCTGAATTTGTCTTGTGATTTGGAGATCCTAGAGAACAAGGAGGGGAGCCGGTTTGATTATCGAATGTATTTAGCTAAAGACAAGGTTTATCATATTTGTCGGAAACCAAAAATCGAAATCTTGGGAGGCGGAGGGGGCAAGTTTTTCTATTCCTGGATGCTGAAGATAAAAAATGGCTTGAGCTTGAAGATTGGCGAAAAGATTCCTTTCCCAGAGTCGGGACTTCTGGAGGGCTTGCTTCTGGGTGGAGATGCTGGACTGTCCGATAAAATCAAGGAGGATTTTTCTCGGACGGGTATGAGTCATATTACGGCAGTTTCCGGGTATAATGTGACTATTATTGCCGAATATTTGATGCTCCTGGGAATATTGCTTGGCCTTTGGCGTCGCCAGGCTTTTTGGTTGGCAGTTCTGGGAATATTCCTTTTCATTTTCTTAATTGGCTTTCCTCCGAGCGCCGTGCGGGCGGGAATTATGGGCGGTCTCATTCTTCTGGCTATGAAGAAGGGTCGGTTGGCTGATTCGGAAAACGCCATTCTTTTTTCAGCGGCGCTTATGCTTCTTTGGAATCCGCTTCTTCTTCGCTATGATATTGGTTTCCAGTTGTCTTTTTTGGCGACGCTGGGAATTATTCAGCTGTATCCAATTATGAATGATTACCTAATTCGAAAGCAAAAACATCTGGGACCTATCGGGGAAATTTTAGGACTTACTCTGGCGGCTCAAATTTTTGTTTTGCCAATCATTCTTTTCAATTTTAAAAGTCTTTCCATAATTTCGCCCTTGGCCAATCTTTTGGTTTTGCCAATTATTCCCTTAACGATGCTTCTGGGATTTTTCATGCTGGTTTTTAGTTTCATTTTTTCGCCCCTAGCCATTCTTTTTTCTTGGCTGGCCTTCCTTCCACTTCGTTACGAAATTGCCGTTATTGAATTTCTTTCTGGATTTGGGCTGGCTTCTGTTTCTTGGAAATTTCCAAGTTTTGGAGTGGTAATTTGGTATTTGGCTCTGGGGACTTTGTTTTTTATAATGAAAAGGAAAAGGAGCAAAAACCGCCATGGCGCATAAAAAAATAATTTATCTTTCTCTCTTCTTGCTTGCCTTTCTTAATCTTGTTCTTTCAGGAATGATTTTCTGGTCTCAAAATCAAGAGCTAAGAGTAGCATTCTTAGATGTGGGTCAGGGCGATGCTATTCTCATCTCCAAGGGAATGCATCAAATCCTCATTGATGGCGGACCCAGTCGGGAGGCCATTTTGGAAGGACTGGGAAGATCGATTCCTTTCTGGGATCAGCATATCGAAGTGGTGATTGCGACGCATCCTGATGCTGACCACTTAAGCGGATTAGTCGATGTCCTGGAAAAATATCACGTTTCTTTGGTTCTGGATTCGGGGATGGAAAGTGATACCCAAGTTTTTAGGAAGTTCGAAGAAGTTATTCGAGAAAAAAATATCCGCAGGGAGTCAGCGCGCAATGGGGACAAAATGAAGATTCAAAGCGCTGTGCTGGAAATACTGAGTCCTTTTGCTGATTTCCCGGGAGGAAAGATAAAAGATACTAATTTAAACAGCCTTGTTTCCAGGCTGACTTTTGGAAAAAATAGTTTTCTTTTGATGGCGGACGCGCCGATGGAAAAAGAGCAAGAACTTCTGGAAAAATATCCTAATCTCGAAACGCAATTTCTGAAAGTCGGGCATCATGGTTCTAAATACTCAAGCGGAGAGGAATTTTTGGAAAAAGTGAATCCCAAGGAAGTCATTCTGTCGGTCGGGAAGAATAATCGCTACGGACATCCGGCTCCGGAAGTCCTGGAAAGACTGAGGAACATCCAAGCGAATATTTTTCGAACAGACGAAATTGGGAGCCTCAGCTATGCTTGCCCGCGAGAGGAGCTTTCTTGCCAGAGAGAAAATTTTTAGGTAAGCTAGAGTGTAGAATAATCAATTTATTTTTACTATGGAAAAACAACATCCCAGCAAGGAAAGAACGCTGGTAATCATTAAGCCGGACGGAATCCAGAGAAGCTTGGTTGGAGAAATCATCAAGCGCTACGAGAGGACCGGTCTCAAGCTTATCGGACTCAAAGTGCTCATTCCGACCGAAGAGATGGCTATCAAACATTATTATGAAGTTGGCGGAGATGCTTGGTTGGAAGAAGTTGGACGGAAGGCCCGCGAAAATTATGAAAAGAAGGGACTCGAGTCTCCCTACGCGACCAATATGGATAATGGAAGAGCTATCATGAATTCCAATGCCAAGTATCTGAGTTCCGGTCCGGTCGTGGCTATGATTTGGCAGGGCAATCAGGCTATTGCTTTAGTGCGGAAAATCACCGGAGGGACAGAGCCGCTTTCTTCCGACGTGGGAACTATCCGGGGCGATTTAACCTTGGACACCTATCAAATGGCTGATCTGGATCAGCGAAGCATTCGGAACCTGATTCACGCTTCGGGAAACACCGAGGAAGCAGAAAAAGAAATTCCCATCTGGTTCAAGGAGGAGGAAATCGTGGGTTATACCCATATCCAAGACAAGATACTTTACGACGTAAATATTGATGGAATACTCGAGTAGTATTTAGCAAGCAGTATTTTTTGTATGCAGCGTGTGAAGCTCCGGCAGTTTGCCGGAGCTTCTTTGTAGTGGTCCAACCACTACGGACTTGACTGATTTTGTTTATCCTTTATAATTACCTTGTTATGTCAACTAATCAGCGGAAAAACATCCTAGGAATTATCCTAGTCCTCATTACTCGAGGAGGTTTTTCGCTGGGCAGTCAGAGGGCATAAAGTTCTTTGAGAGGTAGGACACCCCGGCGAAAAGCCGAGGGTGTTTTTGTTTGAGGCAAAAACTTTTGGAGGCTAAGATGAGCGTTGCTAAGGGTCAGGAAAATGTCGGCATTACGGACGATTGCTCTTGCGTGGCCATCGGGGCGGGAACTAAGATGAACCGTCTCTGCAACTTTTATCTGAAAAGCAGTCGTTGCGAGAGGAGTCTTATTAACGGGACCTGTCCAGCGGGATCCAAAGATAAATGCCTAGGAAGAAGAAGGGTCTAGAAAGCTAGGCCGTCCGCGCGGAGGTGGGATTTCCCACCTCCGCGCTAGAAA
>JBMOKR010000104.1:0-5582 GCA_049324335.1 Patescibacteria group bacterium
TCTTTGTATGTATAAAAAGCCGTTCCCTTGAGAGCGTATCCAGAAACCGAAGCCGCCTGGGCCACGGAAATTCCGCCTGTTTCTGGAAGGATGGGCGCTAGGGAATAGGCCAAGAAACTGACGAGAAAAAACCAGGCCCTTTTTTTAAATCTTCGTTTCATTCTTTGCTTTATTTTTGTTTTCCCTATTATACCATAAAAAACAGCCCCTGAAAAAGGGCTGTTTTTGTCTAGACAAATCTAACGCCAAGCTCCGAATCCCGGACTTATGGCTTTCAGATCGACTCCGTGCTTTCCCGTACAGCTATCATTGTCAACCGTCATGATCTGACAAAATGATCCCCAGATTTCCTCTCCACCCATTTCGGCGCAAGAGAATCCGACCGACGGTTTGGCTACTATCTTGGCAAAATAACTCCATCGGCATGTTTCGCCATCCGTTCCTTCGTATTCACCTTTCATATGATTGGTAAGCCAAGCGCCGGACCCGATATAGCTGGGATAGCCATAATACCTGTCAAGCAACTTGTCTCCACTACAATCCTTGTTGGAAAGCCAGGCATCATTCCATTTCATGATCAAATCGTCATTTTTGTAAGCTTGGCACCAAGAAGCATCCCGATAAGCATCACAATACTTGCCATTAAACATATGGGCCTGATAATTGTAGCCCCATTTGTCATATCCGGTCGCAATGACGCTTCCGTCCGAAGCCAAAAGCTCACCGCTCTGGATGGTGGTACAACTATCCTTGGCAGCCCAGGCCAGGTTGAAAGATAAAAACAGTCCCAGAACTCCAAAAATTAGCACTTTTTTCATATTTCACCTCCTTTCTTGATTTTTTTCCGACATCCTCTTTCTGGTTCAATATTAGCACCTTTCATCCCAAAATAAAAACTGGCTCGAAAAAAAGCCAGAGTGATATTCATTTGGCTTTTCAGCAAGCGGAACAAATCACGCAAAAAGCACTCTCCGGGAGCGCTTTTCATTGAAAATTGGAAGTCTGAATTCTTCAACAGCCTAAAAGCTAAAGACTGAAAGAAGCCAATTCAGAAAGCTCTTTTTTGAATCCGTCACGTTTCCTTGTTCATCAAGAGTAACTTGGGATTCCACTTCGACTGGGATGAGAAAAAATAATTTCTCATCTTTTTTAACCAAAGCAACATTGCCTTCTTCTGAAACCACATTTCCATATCCTTCCACATACTTGATCGATTCTTCAGAAATTTCCTCTAACTTTTCAGATGGCTCTGACACTTCAGACATCTCCTCTGTTGATCGCTGAGAGGCTTCCTCTAAAGATTTTTCTGAAACTTCCGTATTATTTGTCTGAATTCTTTGAGTCGTTTGCGTTTTTTGAACTGAAGGAACCAATGACGTGCTAGGCTCAGACTGCTCATTATCTTGGACTTCTTCCTCCCTCGACTCCTCTTGAGAATCTTCGTCTTCGCCAGAACTTTCATTATCAGAGCTTTCCTTGCTACCGGAACCCGAATCGCTTTCCTCTTCAGCCAATGAGACCTTTGTTCCCATTTCCTTGCTAAATGCACTCACAAAAATAAATAGTGAAAGGATGACTATTGATGCCAAAAGAATCCTCTCTGTCTTAAAATTATTGAGCGACATATGTTTATTTTCAATTAATTACTGGGATCTTGTCTTTTTTCCCAAGAAACCAAAGATCAGGGAATTGCATCTTCGCTGACGATGCAATGCTCTTTGATATTAGTATAGCCCAAAATGCCAAGAGCTACAACCTCTGAAACCTCCTCTGTCAATCTCATTATATGTAGAACGACCTTATTGCAGTATTGTTCGTAGCAGAACGTCAATCCTGGATTTTTGCCCACAAAACCATCTAAAAAATCTAGAAAGGTGGCGAAACCAAGCACAATCAGGGCAGATATTATAGCCTTCCTATTGTTTTTAAGAGCATCTTTCCAGGTAAGCCAGAAAAAAGTCCCCAGAGAGAAAGCCAGCATCGGCAGATAAATTATGGTCCAGACATATGAAGGAAAAAAGCCAAGCACGGAAGTATTGTCGACAAAAAAACCACTAATACGCTCGTGAAAATATGTGGCGTCATCCATGCTGAAAAAGAAAAATATGATTGCAAGCAGGTACCACATCTTTTCCTTTCTCTTGAGATAGACACTGAAAGAAGAAAGGGCGATGAATAACATTGCCAATGAGCTTATCCAGGTCAAGGGCGTCTGTTCCCTAGTCGCTAGAAATATATCGCCAAAAACAGTTTTGGGATAATAGAAAAAGGCCAGCAAGTCAAGTAAAAACAAAATAATCACCAACAAAAAACCTATCCGATATATTCTTTTGATGAAAAGTTCCGAAAAGTACATACTTATCAAAAGATTTAATTATGCACAGCGCTTGATCAGATTCGTCCACTTTGGACGGCAATACAGATTTCTCCTTTCTGTCTCCATATTAGCACCTTTCATCCCAAAAACAAACACGCTCCCGGGGCTTTGCCCCAAGAGCGCTGTTTGCTTCCTTTTTTCTCCTTTCTACCTACGAGACAACTTAATCCGAAGGAAAGCCTAACATATATTCCCTATCTCGCTTAAACACAAAAGCAGTAGACCCAAAGAACCTTTGAATCCTATCCTGAACCATCCTTTCCCGCTCGCTATAACCATTAACCACACAAGGGGAATACGGCCATTTGTCCAGAGCTTCGTTCACAGCTTCTCTCTTCTCAAATTCACATTCCATTTCCACGACAATAACACATCTCTCAGTTGTCCAGATTTCTATACGATACCCACGGAAACCTGGACAATACAATAATCCAGTATGCTTCAATCCCGAGACTATCAATTCAGTCTCAGGCAACCTGAAGAAGTGAGTAGTTTCCTCATAATGTCCGGAGAAAGCCATATTATCCAGAGCTCTCCCTAGCCAATCCTTGTTTCGACTACGTTCCTCCCACCACCTGGAGATGCTCGAAGCAAAAACCTCGACTTTTAGCTCATAAGTTTCCATCTAAATGCCTCCTCTCAATTTGTTAAAGGAACAAGGGTTAGTTTTTTGATTTTTCAAAAAACTAAAAAACCGACCTCAAGGTCGGGTGGTAGAATTTAAACTTAGTAAAATAGATTTTTAAACACTATCAAACGACCTCGAGAAATTTTCGAATCTCCTCCGTCGACTTAAAAATTTGGTCGTTTGATTACTCATATTTTTATATTAACATCGAATATGTTTTTGTCAAATATTAAGGGCTTAGAAATCTAAGAGGAATGGAGATTCTTTATATAAAAACAACCTTGATTTTTCTAAAATTAAAATAACCTCCCTCCGATTTCAGTCAATTCCTTTCCATTCCTTAAAAAACTTCTCGAGATAATGTTTCAAAAAATTGTGTCTTTTTTCTGCCATCATCCTGCCTGTTTTCGTATTCATCAGTCCTTTTAACAACAAAAGTTTTTCGTAAAAATGATTTATGCTCGTACTATCAGAATTCTTATATTCCTCAAATGATTTATGTCTTGCAACCTTAGTTCCGGGATTATGTATTTCCCTTCCTTTAGCTCCACCATAAGCGAAAACCCTGGCAATTCCAATTGCTCCAATAGCATCCAATCGGTCAGCATCCTGAACCACCATCCCCTCTTTTGTCGTAATCTTTGATTTTACGCCAGATCCTTTAAATGAAACGTTGTTAACAATATCACAGACGTGCTCAATAGTACTTTCATCTACCTTCTGCGATTCCAGCCATTTTCTTGATACTTTAGCTCCAGCCTTATCATCACCATTGTGGAATTTAAAATCAGCAATGTCGTGAAGCAAAGCCCCTAGTTCAACCACAAACATATCCGCCTTTTCTTTTTTTCCAATATAAATAGCATTTTTCCATACTCGATAAATGTGCCACCAATCATGACTCGAACCGTCTCCTGGCATATTGTCTTTGACAAACTTTTCTGTATTTTTAATTATTTGCTTCTTATTCATAGTTTTTTATTCTACTTCCTTATGCTGCTTGGCGTACCATGCTGGATGACAAGAAACAATCATTTTCATATCGCCCTCCCAATAAAATCTTTCGCCTGGCTCAATATAAATTAAATCTTTCTCGCTTAAGGACACTTCCTCGCCTTCAATTACAATTTTACCGCCACCATCTATGATGTACGCCAACTCTTTACATTTTTCATTAGTCACTCTGCCTCTTTCGGGATATCTTCCTAGCACTTCAACAAAGGTGCTGTTTATATCCTTATCCCTCAGAGGATATTCAGTGGCAATACAAGTTTCGCTGTTTTTGAATTTTTGAGTTTCGTTTTCGTGAACGATTTTCATAAATTTCGATTAGATTTATACTCTTTCCAACATCAAAATTTTACCTTTAAATCCTCCCCGCACTGCTGCCTTAGCTTTCTGAACTTTTCTAACTTCATCCAAACTCAATCCGTTAACCTCCAGGATAGTATCGATTAATTCCATTATGTCCGCCAGCTCTTCCGCCACATGTTCTCTGTCTTTAGCATGTGCCAATTCTTGAGCCTCTTCTATAACTTTTTTCAAAAGAAACGTCACATATTCCTCATCTTCCATTATTCTGGTTTTTACCTCTTTTCCAGTTTTTCCACCAACAATTTCGGGAATTTTGTCCCTGACCAATTTTGGATACTCATTCTCCTTTTCTAGATTTGTTTCAAAGTGTTGGAATTCCATATTTTTCAATATACTTTAGAAAATTAGACTTGCTGGCAGATAATAGAATCTCTGGATCAATTTCGGAAAGATTAGCCCGTATTAAACCTTTTTAAACTCCCAAAATCCTCCCATTTTATCATCGCCATGAACTTCCATAGCTTTTTTAAGCAAGCTTATTCTTACTATTCTCCATTTTGGTTGATTTACCGAAGGGTCAATTATCCGAACTAAACCCTTGGAAGGATAAATTCTATCCAAAACGCAAACATGTCCGTTGCCAGCTCTTTCGCCTTTCAAAACTCCATGATTAAAACAGACACATACATCCTTGTCTTTTTTGACTGCGTCAACCATAAATTTTTTAAAATCGATATCATTAAAAGTGCTGATGGGATGATATATCATTTTTAAAGGTATCTTTAATTTCGGAAAAACAGTATTCGGATTATATTTATTCAAAACAATCCTTGTTCCATATCCTGATGGCGGTCTTTCTCCTACCATTTTAGAATTCCAAAACAAATTCTTACACTCCTTCTCAACCGTAAGTCCTAAATGGTAGCCCAATAACTCTTGGGGCAATAGTGGTATTTTATTTTTATACATTATCATTGAGATAGACGTTGGAGCACAACAAGATTTTTGCTGCGCAAACGGAACGTATCTGCTATCTTTTGGGACAATTTCTTTTTCCATATCTTATATTTGTGAAATTATCTCGTGAAACTCGTTAAAATCAGTATAAAGATATCCTTGCCAGCCGGCCTCTTTGGACAAATCAACGACGGACTGCTTGTTGTCCCAAAACATTATCTCCCTCGGTTCAAGTTTCAAATCATCAGCCATATATTCAAAAAATCGCTTGTCAGACTTTTCGTATCCAATATAACAAGATGAGTA
>JBMOKR010000105.1:0-5489 GCA_049324335.1 Patescibacteria group bacterium
GAGACTATACCTTGGAGCCGAAATCTCCGCCATCGATAAGCGGGATAAAAGTTTCTGATATTAGCGAAAAGGGGGCAAAGATATCCTTTTCTACTAATGTTCCGACCGACGCCCTCATAACTTATACTTCCAAAGACAAGGAGAAATCAGGCCTTCAAGGAAAACCGGATCTGGCCTCTAGCCATGAAGTGGTTCTGGACGGTTTGGCTTCAGGAACGGAGTTTACAGCAGTTGTCAAAGTCAGAGATGAGGATGGAAATGAGACAGAGAGCGATTCTTTCAGCTTCTCCACCGGAAAAGATGAAAATCCTCCCGTGATTGATCAGATAAAGACTGATAGCGCCTTGGCCCTATCTGACAAGGTCCAGACTATTGTCACTTGGAATACTGATGAGCTGGCCAATTCCTCCTTGTTCTATCGAGAAGGCAAAAACGGAGAAGAGAGGGAGATAAAGATAAGTGAGAATCCAACCAAAAATCACATAGCTGTCCTTACGGCTTTCAAGCCTGGAACCGTGTATTATTTCAAAGCTAAATCCACAGATCCTACTGGCAATGAATCTTTATCAGAAGATTATGCTCTTCTGACTCCCAGAAAGAGGGAGAATATCGTTCAGATAATTATAGGAAATTTCGAAGAAATATTCGGTTGGGCCAAATTTAGCCGATAGAGCAGTCGTGATGTTTCAAAATTGATCCAGCCCTTTCTCCGAAAGGGCTGGATGTTTTTTTGCTTTCCTTTTTCAAGTTCAAATAGTATAATCAAAGAAAATCAAAATAGAATCTTTTTATGAGTGAACCGCTGATCAGAATCAAGGATCTCAAAGTTATATACAACCAGGGCAAGGAAAATGAAGTACGGTCTTTGGACGGAGTAAGCGTTGAAATTTTTCCTCAGGAATATGTCATCATATTTGGCCCCTCCGGGTGTGGCAAGTCGACTTTGTTGTATGCTATTTCCGGCCTTCAAGCTTCTACTTCCGGAGAGGCGGAGGTGGCTGGGATGCAGCTTTCTAAAATGAAGAAGAAAGAAATGGTGGATCTCCACCGGACCAAGATTGGGATGGTCTTTCAGGCTTTCTATCTTATCCCTTCGCTCAATATATTGGACAATGTCTGTCTTCCCAAGGTCTTCTCTGGCGAAAAACGTCTTCTCAGGATTGAAAAGGGGCGGGAACTTCTGAAACGTTTCGGTATCTTGGAACAGGAAAGGAAATTCCCGGAGCAGTTGTCGGGAGGCCAGAAGCAGCGGGTGTCTATTGCTAGGTCTTTAGTGAACGATCCCGGGCTGATTTTGGCGGATGAGCCAGTCGGAAACCTGGATAGCGAGTCGGCGGAGAATGTGCTTTCAATATTTAAGGAACTGAACGAAATCGACAAGAAAACTATCATATTAGTCACTCATAACCCGGAGCATCTTCATTTTGCCGATCGAGTAATCTTTATGCGGGACGGAAAGATATATAAGGAAGAAGTGAGAAAGGAAAAACGGCCGGTCGAAGCTCTTGCAGGCTCTGGAGGAGAGGCTGGTTCTCAGGAGAACATTTCTCCAGAGCTTCGGATGCTAATGAGGACCTTCTCCGGACTTTCACCGATGCAGGTCGGAGCGCTTCTGGCTCCCTATAAGGCCGATCAACTGGTGAATCACATAATTTCCGAACTTACTGAGGAACAGATCAAGCGGGCTAGCGAGTCAGTGAGGGAAGTTTTGGTCAAAAATGTGAAGTTTGATCAGCTGTCGAAGAAACTTGATATGGCTATCAATCAGGGTGGAGCAGGATGGAATAAGACCAGGGCGGAATCTTTCTCTGAAAGGATTAGGGATATAATGACACAGGCGGAGAATTTGAAGAAGTCTGACTTTTCTGAAATTTCTCAGAATCTAGGTGACTATCTAGAGAAAAATTTCCAACTTTCCCTCAATGAAGAACAGAAAAAGCGGTTTAGAGGATTTTTGGCCGAGAGGATAGGGGACAAGATAGACGGAGGACAACTAAGGGACAAAATGGATAAGTCCCTTTCTTCGGGAGGATTAGGACTTCGTAAAGAAATGGCGGATAAGATTTCCCGTGAAGTAGAGATAATAAAATTTGTCCATTATGAGGCTTAAAAGCTATGAGTTTTCTAGATCTCTTTAAATTATCGACTAGGATGTTCAAGGCCCGGACCATGCGGACATTCTTGACTGTTTTGGGAATGAGCATCGGTATCGGGGCTATATTGTTTTTAGTTTCTTTGGGATATGGCCTTCAGAAAGCTCTTCTGGAAAGAATAACTACTTCTGACTCATTGTTGACCTTGGATGTCACGGAGCCCAAGTCAGCTTTAGTGAGATTGGACAGAGAAATGGCGGAAAGCATCCGTCAGGATGAAGGAATAGAAGAAATCAGTCCCGCTTTCCAGCTTACGGCCCAGGGGCAGATGGACGATCTTTCGGCTGATCTCGGAATTATGGGCGTCCGGCCTTCTTTTCTCCGTTTCGGCGGAATAAAAGTCTCTCGAGGGGAAGGACTTAGCGATGAAAACAAGGAGAATATCATAATTTCTTCCACGGTGTCGCAACTCTTTGGAAAAAGCCAAGAAGAGATGATAGGCGGAGAGATCCGTTTCAACTTTCTTATTCCGGAGGAGAAGACGGAGCAAAAAGAAAATGCCCAGAGCAATTTTCGCAAAGTGAGTTCGGAAAAGACTTATAAGATAGTTGGAGTCATCGAAGGAGAAGACAACCTGATCTATATCCATTCTGATTCCCTGGAAAACTTGGCAATGGAAAAATTCAGCCAGCTCAAGGTTAAATGTCAGAGTAATGAAAAGATGAATCTGGTCCGGGACAAGATAATAGCGAGAGGGCTTGTTGTTTCTTCTCTCTCTGATACGGTCGATCAGGCCAATCAGATATTCGGAATCGTCCAGATTGTCCTGATGTTTTTCGGAATCATCGCCCTCGTGGTTAGCGCCATCGGGATGTTCAACACTATGACTATCGCTCTTCTGGAGCGGACGGAAGAGATAGGGATAATGAAGTCGATCGGGGCGTCGGATATGATGGTGTCGCTCATGTTTGTCATGGAATCGACCATAATGGGTTTCTTGGGGGGGTTGGGCGGAGTGATTCTAGGTCTTCTGGGAGGAGAGGCTTTTAATGCTCTCATAAATCTCTTGGCTACTCGTTTCGGGGGATCTAGCGTAGATCTCTTCTATAGCCCAGCCTGGTTCATTGGACTCATAATCGCTTTTGCGGCCTTTGTCGGGTTTTTGACTGGCTTCATACCGGCACGCCGGGCTAGCAAAATTGATCCCCTAGATGCTTTGAGATATAAGTAGAATATTGTATAATTTAGTTGTCTTATGGAAAATAATCCCATCCAAGAAACAAATTTTATTGATCCAGAAGAAGTTTTGAATCAGGTCAATCTCCAGCTTGGGAGCAGTGTGGCCGATTTTGGTTGTGGAAGTGGATATTTTGTTTTTCCGATAGCCAAGAGACTCAAGGAAGACGGAAAAGTTTATGCTTTGGATGTGCTTAAAGATAAATTAGAAGCTATTGAGAGCCAAGCTAAACTTTCAGGGCTTACCAATATCATCACTAAAAGAGTGAATTTGGAAAAAGAAGGCGGGTCAAAGTTGGAAGACGCTAGCCTGGATTGGGTGGTGATTAAGGATATGCTTTTTCAAAATCAGAACAAGGAAGTTATTTTATCTGAAGCCAAGAGAGTTCTCAAATCGGACGGTAAAATGATAATTATCGAGTGGGGAGGAGAGAATGGTTCAGTAGGACCAGAAATGGGTCTTCGAGTAGCCAAGGAAAAGTTGAAGGAGATGCTCATTGGCGCCGGACTGAAAATAGTTCAAGAAATATCGGTTGGAAATTTCCATTATGGACTAATTGTTTCCAAATAATTATGAAAAATAAAAAGAAAATAGCCGTCCTTTTTTTAGCGCTTCTGGTGATGGTGTCTTTGTCAGGGTGCGGATGTAAAAAACAGACCGGTGTTGGCTATGAAATCGAATTGGAAGTCTGGGGGCTTTTTGATGACAGGGATGCGTATGCGGAAGTATTTGAAAACTATACCAAAGAACATCCCTGGGTAAAGAAGATAGAATATAAGAAACTCACTCCGGATACTTATCAGAAAGATTTAGTAGATGCTTTGGCAGCTGGTCAAGGTCCGGACATATTTCTAATTCATAATTCCTGGTTGCCGAATTTCAAAGAAAAGATAGTGGCTAGTCCTCAGGATATTGTGAATGAAAAAACAGTCAGGGATCAGTTAGTGGATACGGTGACGAGAGATTTTGTGGATAATGGACAGGTTTATGCTCTTCCGCTTAGCGTAAATTCTTTGGCGCTTTTCTATAATAAGGATATTTTCAATCGGGCAGGCATTGCTACTCCGCCCAAAACCTGGGAGGAGTTTAAGGAAGATGTGAAAATGCTGACAAAAGTAGACCAATTTGGAAATATCACTCAGTCAGGAGCGGCGATGGGAACAGCGCTTAATATCAATCGCTCCACTGATATTTTAGGACTGCTGATTTTTCAGAATCAAGGAGAGATAGTCAATCAGACTTCGAAACGGGTAGAGTTATCTGGGCCAAAATCTCGTCCGGCTATGGAATTTTACACCCAGTTTTCCCGGTCCAATTCTCCAGAATATTCCTGGAATTCCAGAATGCACTATTCGATGGACGCTTTTGCGGAAGGCAATCTGGCTATGATGTTTAATTATTCCTGGCAGATTCCGGTCCTTTCCAGTAAAGCTCCTAAGCTCAACTTTGCTGTGGCGGAAGTTCCCCAGGTGAATGGAAATCAAAAGGTGACTTACGCTAATTATTGGGGACTGGCCGTTTCGAAAAACAAGCCCAAGAAGAGCCAGGCTTCCGGTTCGGCGGTTTTGAGCGATGAGATCCGGACCAAAGAAGCTTGGCAACTTATTCGCTATATGGCCTTGGCTCCCACTCCCAACCCAAATGTTTCTGGAACTTTTGATCCAGGAGTCAACTATCTTGAAAAAACTCAGAATCCGGCCGCTAGAAGAGATTTGATTGAAAAACAAAAAACCCTAGTGAATATCGGAGTATTTGCTTCCGGCAATCTTTATGCCAAAGCTTGGAGACAAGCCGATCCAATTGCTTTTGAATCCATTCTGGCTACGGCCATTGAACAAGTGGTTTCTGGAGAAAAAACAGTAGCTGATTCCTTGCGGACAGCAGAAAGCCAGATTAACAATTTGATTTTTGGCAAGTAAATCAATATGAAAAAGATTAGTCTATTTTTGACATCGTTAGTCCTGATTTTTGCGTCTGTTCCTCCCGTTTGGTCAGCTACGGGGCTGGTGCCTTGTGGGAATTCTGGCCAGGAAGCTTGTACCTTGTGCTATTTGATTTCCGGAATTAAGGGCCTCATCGACTGGGGCGCGGGAATCTTGGGAATTTTGGCGATTTTTGCCATTTTGGTGTCAGGAGTGATCTATATAGTTTCAGCTGGA
>JBMOKR010000106.1:0-5438 GCA_049324335.1 Patescibacteria group bacterium
CAAAAAGGAAGAGCTGGGAATTCGAATGATGAATATCCAGCGGGAAGTAGATAAGCTTTCTGATGAGCTCAAGAAAGAAGCCGAGGATTCGCGGGAAAATCTCAAGATACTTGAGCTTGAGAGGCAAAGGAGCGACGCCTCATCAAAGCTTAATGATTTGGAAAAAGATTTAGTGGTGACGGAGGGCAGAATCCAGATTGAAAAGGAAAGAGCCAAGAGTCTGGCCATTATCGAGAGTATTAAGACGGAAAGCATCCCGGTAGATTTTGCTTATGTTAAAAAAGAGCTGGGAATTATTCAGACTGAGCAAGGAAAACTTCTTGAGAGGATATCTGGCGCCAAGAGTCTGGAGGAACTGAAAGAAATCCAGACTCTGGCGGTTTCTGTCAGAAACAAAATAGAGGATCTGACTAAAGATATTGAAAAAGGTAAAAAAGATTTCGAAAAGAAGCCTGAGGTGGTGCTGGAAGCGGAGCCAGAAAAGGAAAATAAGGCCGTATTAGAACTTGAGGAAAAGACTAAAAGACTCCGAAAGGAGATTGAGAATCAGAGCGGCCAGCTTTCCCAGATAGAAAAGGAGATTGTTGCGGAAAAGCAGAGAGACAATGATAGGCGCCGGCAATTTTTTGAAATTGAAGCTGGTCTTCGCAAGAAACAATTCGAGCTGGACAAGTCCAAGGATGATTTCAATGATTCCAAGGTAGCTTTGGCGCGGGTGGAAGTCAGAGAGGAAGATCTGAAAAATGATGTGCGAACGGCTCTTAATCTTGATCCGGAAGAAATCAAATGGGAAGGGGATTTGGAAGCTATTGACCAGTTTGCTATTTCCAATGAAATAAATAAGCTCAAGATTCAGATGGAACAGATTGGAGGAATCGATCCAGTTGTCGTGGAAGAATATCGAGAGACGAATGAACGTTATGAATTTCTGACTCGGGAAGCGGAAGACTTGGAAAAAGCCATTCTTTCCCTCAAGGAGGTGATTCGAGAGATGGACAAAAAGATTAATGATTCTTTTGAGACTACCTTTATCGAAATTGGCAAGGAATTTACTAAATATTTTAGGATAATTTTCGGAGGGGGAAATGCCAGCCTGAATAAGGTTAAGGTGGAAGTCAGGAAATCCCGCTCACTTGAAGAGGGAGTGGATGAGGGGGATGGAGAGGAAGGTTCTGAAGAAAAAGAGGAGAAGAAAAATTTTGAAACCGGGATTGATATTGTAGCTTGTCCCCCAGGAAAAAGAATTAGCAATCTTTCCATGCTTTCCGGAGGTGAGCGGTCACTAACCTCTTTGGCGCTTCTTTTCTCCATTATTTCTCATAACCCGCCTCCATTTTCTGTTTTGGATGAGGTGGAAGCGGCCTTGGACGAAGCTAACTCTAAACGTTTCGGGCGGATTATTCAGGAACTTTCCAATCAAACTCAGTTTGTTATTATTACTCACAATAGAGAGACTATGCGTCAAGCATCGCTTCTTTATGGGGTAACAATGGGAGAAGATGGAATCTCAAAGCTTTTGTCTGTCAGGTTGGACCAAGTCGGTCAAGGAGGAAAGATAAAGGCGGGAGGTTGACACATTTATTATTTTAATATAAGATATTTAGGTAATCAGGAAGAGCCTGAAATAAGGCTTTTTTGTTAAGTTTTATGCTTACTATCAGATTTAACCGAGTTGGAAAAAAGAATAAGGCCCAGTTTCGGATTGTTCTTCAGGAAAATACCGTAGCTCCTGGAGGAAGACACGTCGAAGTTTTGGGAAGTCATGATCCCCATCAGAAGAAAACTGTCCTAAAAGATGAGAGGATTAAGTATTGGCTGAGTCAGGGAGTCCAGCTTTCTGATACGGTCCACAATCTGCTAGTTTCCAAGGGACTTTTGGAAGGAGAAAAAAGAAAGGTAAAAATGCCCAAAAAGGAAGCTCCTGTTGAAACTGAGGAGAAGAAAGAAGAGGCTGAAAAGAAGGAAGAGAAAGCAGTGGAAGAAGAGGTTAAGACTGAAGAAGCCCCCAAGGAAGAAGTGAAAGAAGAAATTAAGGAAGAGAAGGTTGAAGAAGCTAAAGCTGAGTAGATTTTAAAATTTCCATAATTCCGCAGACAGCAGGCAAATTAAGTCCTGCCGAGGAAGAGCTTGAAACATGTAGTGTAAAATCCTACAGCGTGGAGTAGCATTTCTTGAGACTGCGGAGACGCAGTTTTGTTTTTGTAAAAAGAATGAATCCCGCCTCAATTCCGAAAAAGTTTGAGACCCTCATTGCTCTCATCTCGGAATCGCCTGCGGCTCAAGTTTAAGATAATATAAGTTTCATCTGCGAATTGAAGCGGGATGCTAATTTTTGTAGCCACTCGCTCCGCTCGCGGACAAAAATTGCATGCAAACTAAATCACAAAAAGAACAATTAGTTAAGGATTTGACCTCAAAGCTCAAAAATTCTAAGGGAGTAGTTTTTTCCGATTTTACCGGTCTTTCGGTTAAGAATATGACTGAACTCCGAAGAGCTCTTCGGGCCGAAGGAATTGAAATCCAAGTTCTCAAGAAAACTCTCATAACCCTAGCCCTTAAAGATGCTGGAATCGAGCTAGACGCCAATAAGATGGAGGGCCAGCTGGCAATTGCTGTTTCGGATCAGGATGAGGTAGCCACAGCTAAAATAATTGCTAAGTTTGCCAAAGCCAGTGAAAACCTGAAAATTGTTGGAGGGCTTCTGGGAAAAGAAATCCTTTCCAAAGAAGAGGTATCCGATTTGGCCAAATTGCCGAGCAAGGAGGAGCTTCTGGCCAAGCTGGTCGGCACCATCAAAGCCCCGGTTTCCGGATTCGTGAATGTTATGGCGGGAAATCTGCGAGGCCTCGTGAATGTGCTCAAAGCTATAAGTGATAAGAAGTAATTTTTTAAATTCACCCCGTTAAATACGCCGCTAAGCGGCGTCCGCCAAGAGCGGAATTTAACTGGGTAAAAATTTATGACCGAAGAGAAGAAAGAGGAAGTAGTCGTTCCGGAAAAATTCCAGAAGCTGGTTTCTGAAATCGAAACCATGAGTGTCTTGGAACTTTCCGAATTGGTGAAAGTCCTCGAGGAGAAGTTTGGAGTGAGCGCAGCTGCTCCGATGATGATGGCTGGCGCTATGCCAGGAGCCGGAGAAGCGGCTGAAGCCGTGGAGGAAAAATCCGAATTTAATGTAGAAGTCATTAGCTCTGGAGCCTCCAAGATTAATGTAATCAAGGTGGTTCGCGAAGTGACTGGACTTGGACTCAAGGATGCCAAGGACCTGGTTGACGCGGCCCCGAAGGTTATCAAGGAGAACGTCGCCAAGGCGGAAGCTGAGGAAATGAAGAAGAAGTTGGAAGAGGCTGGAGCTACTGTTGAGCTCAAATAAGGTCCTCCTATATTTCTATAAAAAAGCGACCCTGAAAGGGGTTGCTTTTTTGTGTCTCTGTGCTACAATCTCTAGCGGTTCTTTCAAGCGGAATTATATATCAAGTTTCCAGACTCAATAAATGAAACAAGGGAGGGTTAAGCAATGAAAGTAAATGCAGTTAAGGCAAATAAAATTAAACCTAATTTTAAATTGAGCACCGGATGTCACAAAAAGATAAAGTATGATGTGCCGGGCATTGAAAAGATTGTATCTGAATTATTGGACAAATGTGGTCTTGAGGGCGATTTCAGTGGGATTGTGAATGAAGCTACGAAAAGCAGTGAGTATTCTCCTCCGATTTCCGTAGTAAAGCACAGCGACACAGCCGTTATGGTATGTGTCAAACCGGGCGATAATAGATCTCGTCGCAAAATTTGGATTTATAAGCCCGCGAATCTTGCTATTCAGGAATTCTTCGATTTATTGAAGAATAATTGCTGATTGTTGTTATATAGATAAAATATAATTTCCTCCGCTTGAAAAGAATTGGGCCCTTGGCAGTAGCGTCTGCCAAAGGGCCCTTTTCTATTCTACATCACCCATCCTTTGGAGGCTCAAAAGCTTTTGATAGAGCCCCTTGTTCTTTTGAGAAAGTTCCAGATGACTGCCTTCCTCGACGACTTTTCCATCCTCAAGGACGATAATCTTGTCAGCTTTCTTGATAGTGCTTAGGCGGTGGGCAATGACGATAAGCGTCCGGTTTTCTCGGATCTTATCAAGTGATTCCTGAATCAGTTTTTCGCTCCAGGAATCTAGATTGCTGGTAGCTTCGTCGAAGATGAGAATTCTGGGATCGGCCAGGATGGCCCTCGCGATTCCGATTCTTTGTCTTTGACCGCCGGAAAGCTTGATACCCCTTTCTCCAACCAGCGTGTCATATCCGTGGTTCAACTTCTCGATGAATTCATGGGCATTAGCGATCCGGGCGGCTGCCTCGATTTCTTCCTGGGAGGCTTCTGGCTTGGCGTAGGCGATGTTATCTTTTACAGAAGAATTAAAAACCTCGACATCTTGAGGGACGATAGCGATGAAGCGTCGAAAAGCAAAAAGGTCATAATCTTTGAGATTTCTTCCATCCAAAAGAACCTCTCCAGATTGAGGATCGTAGTGTCGGTATATCATCCGAGCGAGCGTGGTTTTTCCTCCGCCGCTTGGTCCGACCAAAGCCGTGAAGCATCCCGGACTGATGACGGCGCTTACTCTTTGGAGGGCCATATTTTGACTTTCAGGATAAGTGAAAGAAACTTCTTTGAATTTTATCTTTCCTTCCAAGGATTTGGGGTGAAGGCCATCTGGAGAATTCAGAATGTCCGTTTTTTCCTGGAAAAGATCATAGAGTCTATTGACGGCTTCGCCAGATTCCATTATCCGGTCATAGAGTCGGGAAATCCGGAAAAGAGAGATGAGGGATTTCTCTGAGACAGTGAAAATGAAAACCAAGCTTCCAATAGTGATATCACCTTGCCAGACAAAAAAGACACTTAAGAGCAGTAGGGACAATCTTCCAAGATCAATAACTAAATTTCTTCTAAGATTAGCGCTAAGGAGAATGTCATATTCTTTGATAAACAGTTTGGCCGTCTTTTTTACCCAATAAGCCAATTTGCCTTTTTCGTGTTCTTCCTGGACAAAAGATTTGACAGTATTGATGTTGATAATCGACTGTGCCATAATTCCTCCGCCTTCTTCTTCAGCGTCAAAGCGTTGAAAGCGGTAATAGAAAACTCGTCGGTTAGTTCTAATCGTGATAAAGATGAATATGGGAACGAAAAATAGGAAGACTAATCCGAAACGCCAATCGACAATAAAGAGAGCTAGGGTGGTAAAAAATATCTGAAAGAGCGTAGGGGCAACTTCCCAGAAGATATTTCCTAGAAGCTGGTCAATCTTGTCCACTCCTCGACGAATCTTCACAATCTTGTTGCCAGTATTTTCTCTTTCGTGATAAGACAAGGAAAGTTCCAGCATCTTAGCCTGAGATTTTTGATAAAGCTCGGAAACAGTTTTGGCAACTATCTTGATA
>JBMOKR010000107.1:0-5387 GCA_049324335.1 Patescibacteria group bacterium
TCTTCGAAATATATTCTATCCCCTCCATATTTAAATGAAACAAATATCCTACTAAATTTTCCAAAAAAATAATTTGGCAGAATGATTTTTTAGAAATTAGTCATTGGGTCAATTGGAAATTATTCATCCTCCCTCTCCCCCACTCAGGATGCCAAACAAAAAGGCGAGCGCCTTGAGAACACTCGCCTTCTAAAAAATAAAGGGTGTAACTAATCCAGATAGCGCATCGGATTGACCGAAGCTCCGACTGGAATCATTAAGCCATCGACATATTTCGATTCAACTGTTTCAAAACTCTTTTTAGAAAATACGGAGAAGTGGAGATGGGGTCCGGTAGAGTATCCGGTATTTCCTGAGGTTCCAATCTTATCTCCCTTTTTAACCTTGCTTCCCTTGCTCACTGATTTCTTGCTCAAGTGACCATAGAGCGTGACCAATCCGTCTCCATGATCGATGGCTAGCCATTGTCCATAAGCATACTTGCCGTTGTTACCAGAGCCGATCACCTTCCCATCTCCAGCCGCGTAGATGGCCCCGTAGCTGATACCAAAATCAATTCCGTTGTGCGCCTTCCCGCCATAAGCTCCGGACTTGGCATAAGAAGTCATTCCATATTTCTGGGTAATCCGAACGCTCCCAACCGGATAATCAAAATACCCGCCTTTAGCCGGAGGAAGATTGGAAAGATCAGCTGACTTTCCAGATTCCAAGTTATATATTTCATCTTCGATGTTGGAGAGAAGTTCTTCATATCTCTTCTTGTCCGCTTCGGTTTGTCCCAAAAGAGTCTGCTTTTGATTTTCCGTCGATTGGAGATCGAGATTCCTTTTTTCCAAATTTTCCTTAGCTTCTTCTTGCTCGCTCTTCTTGTCTTCCAGTTCTTTTTTCTCCTTTTCCATCTTTGCCTTTTCCTCATTGATCTCTTCCATAGCCTCCATTATCTTGTCTCCCGATTGGGACAATCTATCAGAACCTTCAAATACTCGGGAGATGGTCTTGTCTAAAAAAGAAAATCGAAAGCTATCCTGGGTATTGTTATCATAGTAACTCTGGACGAGACCAGATAATATCTTACGCTTATTCTCTAAATTCTTGTTGCGCTCTTCCAAATCTTTCTCTAGTGATTTGACCTGCTCAGCCAAAGTCTGAAATTTCTTTTTGGTCTCAGCTAAGGTCGCTTGGGTGGTTGCCTGCTGCTGATTAATAGAGTTTATCTGGTCGGCCAGAGAAGAGGCCTGCTTTTCTTTCAGCTTGATAAGCTTCTCGTAAGCTTCGGCTTTCTCAGCGTTTTTCTCGCACTGCTTCTTTTCATCCCCCGTAAGCCCATCGCACTTGGCATAGTAGTCCACTCCCAAGACTGACTGAGGGAAAATCGCTAAAGAAAAAAGCGCCAAAACAAAAAAATAGAAACTTTTCTTGAAAATAATTTTGAATTTTGAATTCAATTTCTTCATTTTGCTTTTTGAATTTTGATTTCAACTAGGAATAGACTGATAACTAAATGAGTTGGATAGCCCTTTCTATTCTTCTTAGGCTCTCATCTTTGCCCAACACCCACACAACTTCAAAAGGCGAAGGCGATTTTTTTTCTCCGGTAAGAGCCACACGTAGTGGCCAGAGCAGATCGCCTTTCTTTTCTCCAGCTTTCTCTATCAGACTTTTTTCCAGGACTTCCCTGCTCCAATCATCTTCTGTTGTTTCTTCTAGAACTTTTTTGGATTTTTCGAGAGATACCCTCAGTTCTTCATCCGACATATCCTTCCAACGGAGCATTTCTTTTTCCACTTCAATATCTTTGAAAAAGAATTGATTACTCTCCCCTACTTCAGTAAATCTTGTAAGACGACTCCGCTCGACTTCCAAAACTTTTTTTAGATAGAATTCCGATTTTTTTTCTTCCGGAGCTTTTTTTATAAATTCCTTCTCTTTAAAAAACGGCAGGGCAGATTTATACAATTCATCGATATCCATTTTCTTGATATACTGTCCGTTCAGCCAGTCTAGCTTTTGGATATCAAAAACCGCGCCCGCTTTATGGACTTTTGAAAGTTCGAACTTATCAATAAGCTCTTTGAGAGAAAATATTTCCTGCGTTTCCCCTGCTCCTGGATTCCAGCCGAGAAAAGCGACGAAGTTTAGGAGAGCTTCCTTCAGGTATCCATTTTTCACATAATCTTCAACTGCCACATCGCCTTGTCTTTTTGACAATTTAGATTTATCCAAATTCAAAAGTAGCGGCAAATGAGCGTACTCCGGAGCTTCCCAGCCAAGATACTTGAATAGAAGCAAGTGCTTGGGCAGACTTGGCAGCCATTCTTCTCCGCGAATAATATGAGTAAAATTCATTAAGTGATCATCCACCACGTGAGCCAAATGATAGGTTGGAAAACCATCCGATTTAAGAAGCACCTGGTCGTCCACCAAATTAGTTTCGAATTTTAATTTTCCTCGAACAATATCTTCCGTTTCAATTGTTTCATCCCTGGGAACCTTGAGACGAATGGTATAAGAACAATTTTCTTTAAGTTTTTGATTCACTTCTTCCGGATTAATATTATGAAGGCAATAACGATCATACATCGGTGGTTTTTTCTCGGCCGCTTGCTCTTTCCGAAGTTCTTCTAATCTTTCCGGCTCACAAAAACAATAGTAGGCATAGCCTTTTTCCACCAGGTCCAAGGCGTATTTTCTGTAAATTTCCAGCCTTTCCGATTGAAAATACGGCCCATATTCCCCCACTTCAACGATTCCCGGATAATTCTTGGACGGAGTAACATTCGTATTATTTTGTGATTCTTTGCCTACCATCGGTCCTTCGACATATTCCAATCCCGCCCATTTCAAGGACTCAATCAGTTTTTCTACCGACCCTTCGACATATCTTTTGCGATCCGTATCTTCAATCCGAAGCGCAAAAATACCATCCTTTTTCTTGGCAAAAAGATAAGCATAAAGCGCCGTCCGAAGTCCTCCCACATGAAGGTATCCAGTTGGACTTGGCGCAAACCTGACTCGGATTTTTTCCTGGTTATTCATCATTCCTTTCTTCCTTGTCTTTCCTGATTATCCTCCAATGGAAGAGGCAAATCGGAAGAGCGATAATCAGCATAGTCATCGAATCGACGACATTGCCTTGTCTTTCCACGCTCAAACACTCTTCTCCGGAGTTTTCATTTTTCCAATTTTCATAATCTTTCGTCAATTGATCTATCTGGGCTTTCTGTTCTTCGCTCGTCGCTCCGGAATTTTTGAGTTCGACGCAACTGCTTATCGGAGGTTGCTGATTACAACGATTATACCCAGCCTTCTCAGCTTTCGGGAAAAAATAATACTTGAGACCCGCATTAAGAAGTCTTCCCGTTCCAACCGCTACAAAAATAAGACTGATCAGGACTGCGACATAGAGATAGATTGTCCGAATTAATTTAGCAGTTTTAGTCATAAATCTATTTATTAAAAATTACCCTGATTGGAAAAATAATGACAGCTCGAAAGATTCTTGAAAAACGATATTTTGGTTCTTGAATAAAGCGCCATAACCATTCTAGGCCCAAAACTCTCATAAATTTAGGCGCTCTTTTCATCTTTCCAGACAAAAAATCTAGCGCTCCGCCGACGCCTATGGCTAGTCTTATTTTACCATCTTTTTGGCTTTTGATAAAGAATTCCTGATTTGGAGCGCCAAAATTACAAATCAAGACTTCGCAGTTAGGGGTCGGACCCCTATTTATTAGGGGTCGGACCCCTAATAAATCCAGGTTAGCGCCTTTTATCTTTATTCGAGGATATTTTCCTAAGATATTCTCCTTCGCTTCTTCAAAGCTAGTCAGCCCGTCCTTTCGACAGGCCAAAAAAACGCTCCTTCCCTTTTTCTCAGCTATTTTTAGTATTTCTAGAAGCAGATCCGCGCCAGCCATCCTATATTTAAGATGCCAGAAATTTCGCCAAAAAGCGCATCTCACTCCAAACCCATCGGCCACATTCAAATCACAATCATTGAGGATTGCGCAAAATTCTTGGTTTTTTTGGGCCTCTAGAATAAACTCGGGATTCACAGTCGCAATCTGGTGGAATTTCGACTCACCTAAAAATTCTTCGATTTTTCGGAGAATCTCTTTATTCCTTAGATTGTCTATCCTTACTCCTAAAATTTTTGCCATATTTCCCTTAAATTCTACAATTTTTGAGGCTTTTAGGCAATTTTATATTTATTCCAAAGATGCTATGCTTGAAGCATGGAAAAGAAGCCTCGAAAACATATTATTGATATCGCTCCCCTCACTCGGATTCCTCTCAATCGGAGCCAGTCCTTTTCTTATCTTTATGACAAAAAACTTCCAGAAGGAACATTGGTTTCTGTTCCCCTTTTTCGAAGATCTCTCCCAGGAATCGTCCTAAAATCGCGAAACGACTTTCGTCGCCTAGGGAATATTCAGCTTAAAAAAATCGAGAGTGTCCTTGAAGAAAATTTTTTGGACAAAAAACAGCTGGAACTAGCCGATTTTCTCTCTGATTATTTCATCTCCCCTCTTGGAATCATCCTCAAGGCCTTTGTCCCCAAAAGAGTCAAGTCGCGAAAAGCAGAATCTTTAGCAAAAAAGAAGATTCCTAAGAAAAAAATAATCCTCACCAAAGACCAAAAATCCGCCGTCGAAAAAATAACTGGAAAAAATTCTAAAAACTATAAACTCCAGCCCGAGGCTGGTCCGCCTTGGGCGGAAAAAACTAACAGCTTTTTATTATACGGTCCCAACGCTTCCGGGAAGACAGAAGTTTATCTTGAAACCATCTCAAAATTGAAAGCCAAAAATCCAAACCTCCAATTTCTCATACTTCTTCCCGAACTTGTGCTTGCCTCTCAAGCCCTCGAACGCTACAGCGCGCATTTTAATCCCGCTGAGATAGCCGTTTTGGGAAGCAATATCGCTCAGGGAAAATTTTACTCCGATTGGCAAAAAATAAAATCGGGCGAAGCCAAGCTAATCATTGGAACCCGAATGGCTGTCTTCGCGCCCTTTCGAAAACTTGGCCTTATCGTCGTCGATGAATCTCAGGACGCTTCTTTTAAACAATGGGATATGAATCCCCGCTACGACGCTCGAAAAGCCAGTGAGGGATTGTCTCGAATCCATAAGTGTCCCCTTGTTTTTGGTTCTGCCACTCCCAGAATTGAAGATTATTTTAAGGCTCAGCAAGGAGAGTATCAGCTGCTCAAGCTTCCCGAATTAAAACTAAAACCGGGAAGCTACAACCCAGAAACTATTATTGTTGACATGAAAAAAGAGCGCTGGGCCAAGCGTTTTTCGCCCATTTCTGAAAAATTGAGCTCTGAAATATATTTCACTCTAAAACACAAAGGTCAAATCGCTCTTTTCATAAACCGCCAG
>JBMOKR010000108.1:0-5359 GCA_049324335.1 Patescibacteria group bacterium
CGCTTCCAGGAAAATTGGCTGATTGTCCTACTCGCAATAAGGAAGAAGCTGAGCTATACATTGTTGAGGGAGACTCGGCTGGTGGTAGCGCCAAGCAAGGACGGGACCGAAAATTCCAAGCTATTTTGCCACTACGGGGAAAACTGGTAAATGTGGAGAAGACGACGCTAGACAAGGTTGTTAAATCTGATACTTTGAAACCAATTATCATCGCGCTTGGAGCTGGAATTGGAGAAAGTTTTGATGCCAGCAAGTTGCGTTATGGCAAGATAATAATCATGGCCGATGCTGATGTGGATGGAAGTCATATCCGGACGCTTCTCCTTACTTTTTTCTACAGATATTTTGAGGACTTGGTTAAAGAGGGTCATATCTATATTGCTCAACCGCCCCTCTATCGTCTCCAGAAAGGCAAGGATATCCGTTATGTCTTTACCGATCAGGAGAAAGAAAAAGTGCTGGCAGAAATGATGAAGAAAGTTGAAAGTCGAAAGTTGAAAGTCGAAAGTCAAGAGGAGGATGGCGAAAAAATAGAAAACCAAGGGGATCAAGAAGAAGATGGAGAAGAAAAAGTCCAGGGCATTTCCATTCAGAGATATAAGGGTCTTGGAGAGATGAACCCCGAGCAACTTTGGGAAACCACTATGAATCCAGAAACCAGAGTGATGCTTCAGGTAAATATTGAAGATGCTGGCCGAGCGGATAAGACTTTTGATGTTCTTATGGGCAATGATGTTGAGCCGAGGCGCCGATTTATCCAGACTCACGCCAAAAATGTTCAGAACCTGGACGTTTAAAGCGGAGTCGATTTTTTGTGAGCATAAGTCATTTTTAAAATTATTTCAGCTAAGGTTCTGTTTAGCGGAAATTTAGCTGGTTAAAAACTATGGATTTGGGAAACAAAAACAAACGGTTCATTCCTAGTCGAGAGATAGGTGTCTCCAATCAGAACGATTTTCCCCAAGAAGAGAAGTGGGAGATGGAAGAAGATAAAAAATCCAAAAAGCTGGTTAAATTTTTTAATTTTTTAATCAATCTTAGCTTATTAGCTCTGTCCATTGGCATCCCCTTGTTTTTTACCGGACTTTCTTATCAAGGGATAGCTTTCGAGAAGCAGATATATTTCTATTTTTGGACGCTTCTTGGGCTTATTGCTTGGGCTTCAAAATGTGGCTACCTGGGAGAAATGAAGATTAGGAAAACGCCGCTGGATATCCCCATCCTAGCCTTTTGGTTAGCCTATCTAATTTCTACGATATTTTCAATTGATAGGTGGCACAGCTTCTGGGGATTTTTTGGCGATCCATCGCGAGGATTTTTAAGCATAACCGCTCTCATAGTCATCTATTACTTGATTCTCAGTAATCCATCGGAGAAACTGTTTCGTTGGCTTACGAGGGGGATGATATTTTCCGGCGCCATTGTTATTGTCTGGAGCTTGCTAGCCTCCTTAGGAATCCAATTTTTGCCGGAAAGTGTAGCTTCTTATTTCCCCATGAGTCTCTTGGGTTCAATTGATAACGCCACTATTTTTCTCTCAGTTATTTTGCCAATTTTTATCTTTCGTATCCTGGCCCTTCAAAAGCCAGGAGCTGGTTCCAAGAAATCCAAATTTTATTCTCTCATCTTATCTCTGTTTGTCATTGTGGATCTGTTTATCCTTTTCGTGCTTCATGTTTATACTTTTTGGCTAGCGCTCCTAGCTGGTTTGGTGGTGCTTTTAGTTTTCTTGCTTTCCAAGATAGTCCGACCAAAAGATTCTTGGGCTGTTTTTCCGATGGCGGTTTTTGTCTTAGTCTTGGTCTTTTTGATGATTGGTCCAATGGAAATTTCCAAGGCTAATTTGCCCTATTCGGCCAATGTTCCTTATGCTACTTCTTTTTCAATTGCTAAAGAGAGTCTGAAAAATAATTTCTTTCTAGGTGACGGCCCAGGAATCTATGGGTTTGCTTTTTCTAAATATCTGCCCGAGGGCTTTGATAATATGGGGATCCGATTTTATCAAGGAGAAGGGCTCATCCTGGAGAGCTTATCCACTATTGGAGTAGTCGGAACAGCGCTTTTGGGAATTCTCATCCTTACCTACTTAGGCGTTTCGCTTTTTCTTCTGACGAGAGACAAAGAAAATAATAAGCTGGAATCGCTCGGATTGACGTCAGCCTTCCTGATTGTGCTGGTAAGCCTTTTGGCAATCAAAGCTAGCGGAATAATATTGGTATTCGCAGTCATGTTAGGAGCCTTGTCTTTGGGAGTAATTTACATGGAGAGCAATGTCAAGAAAGAATTCTTCACCTTTTCCTTGAAAGCTTCTCCCAAGTTTGCTCTTACTCTGGCCTTTGTCTATTTGCTTATCTTTGCTAGTGTCGCTTTCATGTTTGTTTTCATTGGCAAAATTTATGTGGCTGATCTTCATATGGGAAGCGCTGTCCGACAAGAAAAGATAACCGAAGCTGGCTCTATCGCTAAAGTTATGCGGGCTATAAATATCAATCCTCGGGAGGGGCGTTATTTTACTCGGCTTGGCCAAGACTATATGGCTCTTACCAACGAAGAGGTTTTGAAAGATGAAACAGAAAGAGATTTGGAAAAAATTCAGTATTATCTAACTCTCGCTATCCAATCTTCCAAGAAGGCCGAAGAACTGATGAGAGAAGATGTCTCGGCAGTTGAGTCTTTGGCTCAGATTTACGAAAATGCCGGGCTGTATGTAGCCGATGCCTACAAGCTGGCTTTGGAGAAATATGCGAGGGCAGGAGAATTGGAGCCTAACAATCCGGATTTCTTGATAAAGATTGGTCAGATAAAGACTAAGCTGATGGCGCTGGAAAAAGAAACCGCCTCCAAAGAAAGTCTTCTCAAGGAAGCCCAGGAAGATTTCCGACGAGCCGTAGCTCTTCGCAAGAATTACTCCCCCTCCTATTCCAATCTAGCCCTTGCTCAAGAAGCTCTTGGAGATTTAGATGGGGCAATTGAAAACATGACCCAAGCTTTTCTGCTTCAAAGAGACAACTTGAATTACGCCTTTTCTTTAGCCAGGATTTATCAGTCCCGGAACAAGGAAGGGGACTCTAAAATAGCGGAAAGTCTGTATCGGCAAATATTAGGCGTCAATGACAAGGAGATAAATACTCATTTTAATCTCGGAACTCTCTATGAAAAAATAGACAAGAAGAACGAGGCCATTGCAGAATATCAGAAAGTCATAGAGCTTCTCCCGGAAAAATCTGAGAAGGCCAGGGAACAGCTGGAAAAGATGATTGGCAATATCCGTTCGGGAATTCCCAATACGCCGGAGAATTTAGGACTAGTCGCGCCCAACGACTCTTCTTCTGAGAAGGAGTTGCCGGCAACAGAATCTCAAGGCGAAGAATCAGGAGGAGTTAATCAATAAAAGGTAATTATATGAGTGATTCAAAAAATGTTTCCCAGCCCATTGAGCCCAATCCCTTTGAGAATTTTGAGGCGGCCTATATGCGTGAAAGGGAGACTCAAGAGGAATTGGAGAGGATAGAGATGGCTTACGCTAAAACAGTCGAGCGCTACAAGGATTATGCTGATTGTGTGGCTTTTGCTTCCTATATCAAAACAATTGAAAAAGTTTTCGCGGAAGCCAAGAAGCGTAATTGGGACACGGAAAGAATCAAGAATTCTTTAATTGAGGCTAAGATAGATATCGTTTCTCGGGAGACTGGAATCGGCAAGGATGTTCTCAGGTCAATTTATGATGACTTCCGTTCAGCTGGGGCTAGTATTTCAAGAATTAGAGAGGTGGTGGAGATGATGGTTGAGAAGTATAGGGAAAATCCAGAGTGTGTTGAGTTTGTTCTTTTTTTGGAAAATGTGCTCACTAATTTTGGCCAATTACAAGGCGAAAAAATGGAGCTTGATCAAATAAAAGAAAGGCTTATTCGAGCCAGGATGCAGGTAATTTCTTCTGATGGAAAACCGGAGCTCTCGACTTTAGAGGGCATCTACCGCGAGTTTATGGATGAATTGCGGAAGTAGTTTTCCAGTCCTCCAGAAGATCGAAAGCTCGATTTTGGCTTGGGACTTGACATATTTTGGGGAATTGCTAGAATGTTCTTACGTGCTTAAATCATTTTTATTGTGTTAAATCTGATTATAAAATTGAAAATCAAGAGCGGGTGAAAAACTCTTACTTTGTTTTTTGTTAAGGGCCCGCTTCAGGCGGGTTTTTGATTTGCTTCCGCAGGAAGCGAAGCATCCGCCCTGGGCGGATCGGTCGATAAAATTTTTTTGTACGGAGAATATCTGAGCTGGAATCTCAAGAGCAGAATTTTCCGCACAAAGGAACCTTGAAAAATGAATAGTAGGTCTTAATCGGATATCATTTCTGTCGCGCAAGGCGGAAAGATAGAATGATGTTCAGATTAGTCTTAAATAGGTTAGTAATTATTAACTGCTAACCAAGTCTTGAATATTCCAATTACCATTGGGACTTTCAAGACAAACCGAGAAAATAGCTTCGACGAAAGTCGAAGAAAAAAAGAGCGGTAACACCAACGCATATGGTGGATGCCTTGACATTAAGAAGCGATGAAGGGCGTAGCAAGCTGCGATAAGCTTCGGGGAGTTGCTAAGCGAACTTTGATCCGAAGATTTCCGAATGGGAAAACCCAGTCGTTCGTGTCACGCAGAGCGTGATACTCACTCCAATTCAAAATTAAAAAATCAAAAGTCAAAATTTAGGTGTCCTTCGTTTCCACTCAGGACGACTTTCATAGAAATATACAAAGTCGCGAGCGGAGCGAGCACATTAGTTTTGCATTTTGCATTTTGAGTTTTGGCTTTGGCAAAATATCAGTGAATATTTTGTTCTTTGCGTGACACGAATGATTACTTCCAGCTGAATTCATAGGCTGGTAGAGCGCACCCTGGGAACTGAAACATCTTAGTACCAGGAGGAAAAGAAATCAACCGAGATTCCGTAAGTAGTGGCGAGCGAAAGCGGAGCAGCCATGAGTCTTTAGCAATCTAGTTAGTCGAACGGCCTGGAAAGGTCGGCCAGAGGGAGTGAAAGCCTCGTAGACGAAAACTGGATTGTGGAACTAAGTCTCAGATAAGTAGGGCGGGACCGGAGAAATCCCGTTTGAAGATGGGAGCACTATCTTCCAAGGCTAAATATTCTTAATGATCGATAGCGAACTAGTACCGTGAGGGAAAGGTGAAAAGTATCCCGATGAGGGAGATGAAATAGTATCTGAAACCATATGCTAACGAAGAGTAGGAGTCCCGTCGCTCTCGAGCGACAGGATGACTGCGTGCTTTTTGTAGAACGATCCAACGAGTTAGTTCTGTGTCGTTGGCTAAGCCACTTCGTGGCGAAGCCTTAGTGAAA
>JBMOKR010000109.1:0-5293 GCA_049324335.1 Patescibacteria group bacterium
AACGGCTTTCTTGCGTTTCTCTAATTCTCCCAAACTAAGACAGAAGTCTGACCCGAAAGCGGCCGGAAAGGGAATCAGAGCCACTACTCGCCTGACCACCGGGTTTTCATCGGCCTTGAGGCCATAAGCGAAAAAACTGATAACTCCGAGAAAAATCGCCACTACCAAAACTACCGAGAAGGAAATGATCTGGTTTCGATTTCCGAGATTTTTTTTGATTTTTTCTTTTATTTTCATATTAATATTTGAAAAAATAATTCCACCATTTGTGAGGATTGCTAGTCTCCTCAAAATTGTTATCTACTTCGGTAATATTCTTGACGCTCTTCTCTGGAACATTCTCCCTAGATTCTTGCCGAGAATTAGGAGTGATCACCACCACGGTTTCATCCGGGCTTTGTAAGTTCAGTTTTTCCTTAGCTTCCCGCTCCTTATAGTCCCGGCTTTCTAGATAGGAAATCTTCTCGGCAATATCGGAGTTTTCCCGACTAATTTTTTCCGCCTCTCTCTGAAGCGCTTCAATCTCAGCTTGGACAGCCTTCTTCTTTTCAATTTCCCGGTAAACCGAGAAACTCAGGGCGAATATCAATCCGACGCCCGCCAAAACCAAGAGGCGGAGCAAGATTGTTTTTGAACTGCCAGATTGTCGCATATTTTTAGTAAAAAACTGGAGCTACCGTGAAAGCTACCATAGCCAAAACCCCTAGAATGGATATAAGCACCCAGATTTTCCGCATCCGTCTATTTCTTCTCGCTCCGATATTGCTCATGACTTTATTTTAGCAAAAAATACTACTTTTTCAAAACCGCCAAAAAGGCCTCCCCGGGAATATCGACCTTGCCAATCGATTTCATCTTCTTTTTTCCTTTCTTCTGTTTTTCTAGAAGCTTCTTTTTTCGAGTAACATCTCCTCCGTAGAGCTTGGAAATAACATCTTTCCGAAAAGCTTTGACTGTTTCCCGAGCGACTATTTTTCCGCCTATGGCCGCTTGAATATTTATCTGGAAGTTTTGGCGCGGAATAGCCTCTTTAAGTTTCTCTACCGTTCTCTTGCCTTCAGAAAAAGCCTGCTCCTTAGGAACTATTCGAGCGAAAGCTTCTACTGGTTCATTAGCCACTAAAATATCTAGCTTTACCAAATCATAGGGCCGATAGTCGTCCATTTCGTAATTCATTGAAGCGTACCCTTGAGAAGCGCTTTTTATGTCATCATGAAGATTGGTGATTACATCCGTAAGGGGAGAGGAAAATTTCAAGACCATCCTTTCGCTATCAATATATTCGGTATTTAGATACTGGGCCCGAGTATTTCGCATCACATCCATAATGGAGCCCAGATAACTGGAGGGAGCAATGATATCCAGTTTTACAAAAGGCTCTGAAATTTCTTCGATTGAGGAGGGGTCCGGCATTTCGGTAGGAGAATAAATTGTTGCGATATCTCGCTTTCCTTTTAATTTAATTTTGTAAACAACGCTCGGGGTGGTTATGGTCGGCGTAATGCCAAATTCTCTTTCGAGGCGCGCCTGGATAATTTCCAAGTGGAGCAGTCCCAAAAATCCACAGCGAAAACCTCGTCCTAGGGCCTGGCTAGACTCTGGCTCAAAAGTAAAGGCGGCGTCATTAAGCTTGAGCTTATCGAGAGCGTCTCGCATTAAATTGTAATCATCTCCTTCTATGGGATAAAAGGAGGCATAGACCATCGGATTAACTTCTTGATATCCCGGCAAGGATTGGGTTTGATTTTTAGTTTTCTCTAGAGCGACCGTGTCTCCCACCCGACAAAATTCGACGCTCTTGAATCCTGTAGCAATATAGCCGATTTCTCCAGCCCTGAGTTTTTCTGTTTTTTGAAAATCCGGCTTGAAAAATCCAACTTCTACCACATCACTCTCGGCTTTGCCGGCCAGCATAAAGATTTTTTCATCCCGCCCTACTTCTCCGTCTATGATTCGGACATAGGCCAAAACTCCTTTGTAAATATCGTATTTGGAATCAAAAATCAGAGCGCGAAAGTTTTTTTCCAAGCTTCCCTGAGGAGCCGGAACTTTTTCGACAATTTTCTGAAGCAATTCAGACACGCCAAAACCGGTCTTTCCGGAAACTTCCAGTATTTCCTCTTCAGAGCATCCCAAAATATGAATGATTTCTTTTTTTGTCTTTTCTACATCAGCATTGGGCAAATCAATCTTATTGACTACGGGAATAATCTCCAAATTGTTTTCAATAGCCTGGTAAAGGTTGGCTAAAGTCTGAGCCTGGACTCCCTTGGTCGCATCAACCAAAAGCACTGCCCCTTCAACAGCGGCCAGAGACCTGGAAACCTCGTAGCCGAAATCAACATGTCCCGGAGTATCGATTAAATTTAAAATGTATTCCTTTGACTCCCCCTCCTTACCTAGGAGAGGGTTGGGGTGAGGTTTATATTTCATCCGGACTGGCTGGAGCTTGATGGTAATCCCCCGTTCCCTCTCCAGGTCCATCTGGTCCAGAAGCTGGTCTTTCATCTTTCTTTCCTCCACCGTTTTTGTGAACTCTAAAAGGCGGTCGGACAAGGTCGACTTACCATGGTCTATGTGCGCGATAATACAAAAATTGCGGATATTTTCCTGAGACATATGAGCTTATACTAAAGGAAAAGTCATTAAAACTCAAGTCTTGAGGAAAAACCCGCCAATGCCTAGTATTAAACGATTTTACAACCTATCGATCTTAGCCCTTCCTACATCCCCCCGACTTCGCCCGTATCTTCCATTATCGATTTTTTGCTTCGCCAAATCCTCTTCATTAAAGATTCCTTAAAAGAGAAGAATTCCGGAAGTTTAAGAAGCACGCTCACGCCGGAAAATACCAGGGCTCCGACAATAGCCGAGACGGAAAGCTGAATGAGAACCGACATAAATGTATCCAGTTCTATCCAAAAAGCTACCACATATTTCGCTCCCTGGATGAATATTCCCGCAATAAGCGACGCTAGGGCGATTTTTCCCACCGAACTCAAGATGTTTTTGTCATCCAATCCCTGAAATCTCAGCCTGAGCAGGAAGAGCAAGAAAAACATCTGAATAACCGAAGCAATGGAAAAGGCCATCGCCAGTCCTAGAATTTGATATTTGGAAATGAGAAAAAGAATTAAGATGATATTAATTGCTTCGGTAAAAAGTCCGACATAGAAAGGGGTCTTGGTGTCTTGCATGGCATAGAACGAACGGGCGAGTAGCGGAATCAGGCTTTGAGCAAAAAGACTCAAGACAAAAATCCCCAAAACTTCAAAAGTCAAAATAGTATCCTCCCAATCAAACTTTCCGCTTCCTAAAACGATTCTAACTAATTGGGCCCTAAGCACCAGCATAAAAACGCTTAAGGGGATGACAAAAAACATAATCTGACGAAAAGTTTGAGAAAAGCTTTCGATAAATTCCTTCTTTTCCTCTTTGGCAAAATGGCAAGAAAGCGCGGGGAAAACAGCAATAGCAAAAGAAATTCCAAAAAGTCCCAGGGGGACACTTTGAAGATTTTGGGCAAAACTGAAAACCGCCAGCGATCCAGAGGCCAGAGTGGAAGCAAAAATGGTCATGACCAAGAGATTAATTTGGGTTATGGCAATCCCAAGAGTTCTGGGGATCATCAATTTTCCAATTCGGCGAACGTGCTTGTTACGGATAGCCTCTCGGATACTTCCAACTGCCCTAAAGCCCAAGTTTTTTATGGCCGGCCACTGGACAAGCATATGAAGAAAAGCTCCTAAGACCACTCCCCAAGCCAGACCAACCGGGCCCATAATTTTCACCAGAAAAACTACTCCGATAATGATTCCCAGGTTGTAAAAAATCGGCCCCAAGGAATAGGTAATAAATTTTTTAAAAGAAGTGAGTATCCCTCCGAAGATTCCGCTGATTCCCAGGAATAAGGGACTGAGAAACATTATTCGGGTAAAGCTTACCGCTAAATCCATTTTTTCACTGGAGAATCCTGGGGTGAGAATTTTCATCAGAAAGGGAGCAAAAATAGCTAAAACAACAGAGCAAGCTAAAATAGAAAGAATGGCTAATTGAAAAACCCCGCTAGCCGCCTTCCAAGCTTCTTCCTTTTTCTCTCGACCAATAAGCCCGCTGAAAACCGGGATAAAAGCAGCGCTGAGCGCTCCTAAAATCAAAAGATTATAGATAAGATCTGGGATTCGGAAAGCAGCGTAATAAGCGTCCAAAGTATCGCCAGCCCCGAAAGTTCCGGCCAAAAAACGATCGCGAAGCATTCCCAGAAGACGGCTGGCCAAGCCCGCCAGGGTTATAACTAGCGCCGCTCCAGCCACAGAACGGGAGGGTTGGCAATCGATAAGATTTCTACAAGCTTTCCTAAGCATGGAGTTATTGGCTAAAAGTTATTCCCAAAAATTTGTCCTTGGAAAGATCGCCAGAAAAATTCAATTCGTTTCCCTCAGTTTTCCTGAAGTCGCTTTCCGGATATTTCCAAATTACCTTTAGTCTCTCTGAAAAAGCTATTTTGGATTCAAAACGACTCCCCCGACTACCAGATTGCTTCTGCGCCAAAAGAGAATAATTATCCACTCCTCCCGCCTTGCTTCCAGGATTAATCCGGAACGGTAATTCATAACGATAAACGATCTTCACCTCTTCCTGCGGGCTCACATAGACCCAGTTAGCAAAAACTGTTTTGCCTTTTTCCGAATATATTCGAGTCCCCGATTCATCGTCAATTCGCATATCTTGTTCCTCCATAGCTACCTGAGGATCAACTTTGAATTTAAGCGCTTTGTAGTCTAGCGGCGGATCGTTGAATTCACGCGTCTGTCCGGAAACAGAAATGAGACGCGACCCTTCCGGAACATACAGTCGCTGATAATTAGCATTCACCTTATTAAACCATTCATAGTCGCTATTGCCTCCTTCATGACGGCGAGTTATGGAAACTTCATTAATAATCCGGCCATCGTCTTGTATTTGGGAGTAATGCTGGATTGTTTCCTTTACCACCCCATCCGTCTTATAACCGTTAATGTTAGAATTTATAACACTCAAATAATCCTTGCTGGCCTGGAGCACCTCTCCGGACCAGCCTTTTTGAGAAATCACTTCCTGAATAGAATAATTGGAAGAATAGATAAGAATATGCTTTTCGTCCAGACTTTCATTAAGCACCTTGAGAGTCCTTAGAAAATCCTTGGGATTTTTGAGAGTAAAAATCTTGTCCAAAACTTTTGGAGCCAAGTCAGCCAGAATCTTCTTTGGCTGATTGAGATCTTTATCGTAGTCCATTTCCACTTCTTGCTGG
>JBMOKR010000110.1:0-5225 GCA_049324335.1 Patescibacteria group bacterium
TCCTTGAATATTTCCGCCCTTTCTTCTCCGCCATCTATCCCTATTTCCTCCGTAAGAATATTTTCGATTAATAAAACAACGTCCGCCCGATCAAGTAGCGCCCCTTTACCAAGCTCTTCTCTCACGATTTTGTCTATAGCTTTTTCAACTACCTCGATCTGCCGCCTCTTTATGCCTTTTTCAAAGAGTGCATCGGCATATTTGCCAAATCTGAAAAATGTCTCCGGAGAAATTTCAAAGGCCGGCTCAGATTCTTCAATAATTTCTTTCAGCTCGTCCGTTTCCATATCTTCCCCGCCCTCTATCGCTCCTTTTTCATCTAATAAATTTACCTTCACCACCCTCCGACTTTCATCAATAGCAACTATTCTGATGATCTCCCTCTCTGGGTCTCCCCATTTTCCCCTGACAAAAACTTTCCCAACCTTATCTCGGAAAAAATCAAGCTTCTCTGAATTAGATATTTTCTCTTTTAAACCTTCCGTCATAAAGATACTTAAAAACTTTATTAAATTATACCACAAAAACCCCCACCGCTAAACAAGTTTCTTAATGTATGTTAAAATTAGAAAAAAGAAATCTTTAATGAAACCAAATAAAACAAAAATTTATCTCCTTCTCTTAATGATCATCGCTCTGGGATTCTTTCTGCGCATCTGGAACATCAACGAAGCTCCTCCGGGCATCTATCCGGATGAAGCCGTGAACGGCGAGGATGCTCTTCGCGCTATCCATGAGGGAACTTGGGCCTGGTTCTACAGCGCCAATCAGGGCCGGGAGGGCCTCTTTATGAACATCATCGCCATCCTCTTCAAGTTTTTCGGAGTGAGCGCTCTTACCCTCAAGCTTCCTTCCATAATTTTCGGCACCTTCACCATTTGGGGAACGTACCTTCTTTCCAAAGAACTTTTCCAAAAAGATCGACTGGCTCTCATCGCTTCTTTTCTCACAGCTGTTTCTTTTTGGGCCATCAATTTCAGTCGAATTTCTTTTCGGGCGAATATGCTACCCTTTGTTTTGGTTTTCTCCTTCTATTTTCTCTGGAAGGGTCTTCGAACTCAAAAATTCAGAGACTTCGCTTTTGGAGGACTGGTATTTGGAATCGGACTCCATACCTATATCGCCTTTCGAATCGCGCCTCTCGTTTTGGTTTTTACACTGCTATTTTTGATTTGGAATCGGAAGAAATTCTTAAAAAATTATTGGAGGCATATTTTAGTCTTCATTTTCTTTTTTCTCGTTTCCGCTTTTCCAATGCTCTACACTTTTCTCGTTTCTCATCCGGAATATCTCAGTTCCCGCTCGGCTTCCGTTTCCATTCTTTCTCCGGAAATAAATCAAGGAGACTTTTGGGGAACGCTCGGGAAAACCCTTTCTTTGAGTCTGGCGAAATATAATTTTTGGGGAGATCAAAATTGGCGCCACAACTACCCGCCTTATCCCATCCTTGATCCTTTGACTGGAATCGGATTTCTTCTGGGAATAATTTCCTTCATTGTAGCCTTTTTCATTAAAATCAAACGGCGTCTCTCAGAAAAAGAATCCAGCGACCGATTGGTCATTTCCGTTTTTTTACTTTCTTGGTTCTTTCTTCTACTGGCTCCGGAATTTATGACTGATGAAGGCCTGCCTCACGCTCTTCGAGCTATCGGCACTCTTCCAGTCGTCATGATTTTCTCCGCTTTTATTTTCAACTACTTTATGGAAAAATCCGACCGCCATTCCCCAATCTATCGGAAGAGTGTCCTGCTCTTGTTTTTTCTAATGGCTGTTTTCATCGCTGGATTCAATTCTTTGAAGTATCATCTCTTTTGGGCCAATCAAAAAGAAACCGCCCAAGCCTTTGAAAAAAAGCTCATTGATATTTCCGACTATGTCAGAAGCCTCCCGGAAATGAAAGAAAAGTTTATCATTACCGGCAGTATGCAGAGGATTCCGATAAAGATACTCAACTATCAAAAGCCCTACTTATCTTATCTCTATCCCGGAGAAATTGACCAGCTTCAACCGCAAAATCCCAACTATTTCGAGATAATAATGACTGATAAGGACGATTTTCTCATTCAAAAAATCATAAGTCGATTTCCCGAGCTTGCTCTAGAAGAAAGAACCGATCGTTTCGGACTAAGTTTTTTCGTACTAAAGTAAATTCTCTGATTAAATTAGAACACCAGATTCTCAGATAACGTCTTATTTATTTGTTAGATATTTTTTTATTCGTATATTCGTAAAGATTAGTAATTAGTAGCCTATGAAAACTTTTCTCAAAAAATACCAACGTTTAGTCCTTATCGGAGTTTTAGCTTTTATGCTTATTGTTTCTCTCTGGAACGCTTGGTTTGAAAGCGCCATTTTTGATGAAACCGCCCACATCGGCGCCGGGTATTCCTACCTGACGAAGGGCGACATGCGCCTCAATCCGGAACATCCCCCGCTTCTCAAAGATCTCGCCGCTTTTCCACTTCTTTTTCTTAATCTCAATTTTGAAACCAATCACTCTTTCTGGGAAACCGAAATTAACGGCCAATGGGAGGCTGGGAAAAGCTTGCTCTACAGCTTTGGAAATGATGCTGACCTCATCCTCTTCTGGTCCCGCGTCCCCATAATTCTCCTGTCTCTTATTTTTGGCTGGTTTCTCTTTTATTGGGGAAAGAAATGGCTGGGAATCGTCGGCGGAACGCTGGTCCTTTTTCTTTATGCTTTCGACCCCAATATCTTGGGACACAATCATTTTGTCACCACCGATCTGGGAATTGCCGCCGCCTTCACTTTTTGTTTCTACTTCTTTCTCAAGTTCATCCGAGAGCCCAATTGGAAAAACTGCCTGCTTTTCGGATTATTTCTAGGCGTTCTTCAACTCACCAAATTTTCTTCCGTCCTATCCTTTCCAGTCATTGCCTCCATAGTTCTCCTCTATCCCTTAATCATCAAGAAAAACTCCCCTGACTCGCAACTAATCTTCCGACTGAAAAAAGTGGGGGCTTATGTCGGAAAATCCGCCTTGGCTTTCCTCATTTCCCTAGGCGTGGTCTATGCGCTTTATCTTCCCCACACTTGGAATATGCCCCAAGAAAAAACGCTCTCTACTATAAACCACTATTTATCGGTAAATAACCCTGAAAACCAGATAGAATCCTACACCGCCCAAACGCTTAATTACCTTGCCGAGAATAAATTCACTCGTCCCATCGCCTATTACGCTCTGGGAGTTTCCATGGTTTTCAAGAGAGTTTCGGGAGGAAACAGCATCTACTTTATGGGACAAGTTTCCAATCAGGCTTTTCCTTCTTACTTTCCAACCGTTTTTCTGCTTAAGGAAACCCTCTTCCATCTTTTCCTATACGCTTCAGCCCTCCTTATAACTCTGGGTTTTTTCTTGCGCTTTTTCAGCAAGAGTTTTCGTCGTCCTCTCGGGAAAACCGGCGAGGAACTTCTCCACTATGCCAGAACTCACATTGAATCCGTTTTTCTTTTTCTCTTTGTCTCCCTCTATCTCTATATAAGCCTGACCGGCAATCTCAATTTGGGAATTCGCCACCTTTTTCCCGTTCTGCCTTTTCTCTATCTTCTTTCGGCCAAAGCCATTATCACACTTGTCCGAAAAAGCCTCGATCAAAAAAGAGATTTCGTCTTGGGAGCTATTCTCTTTCTAATTATGGTTTCCATGGTTTTGGAAACCGCCCTTTCCGCCCCCTACTATATGTCCTATTTCAATCAAATTGCCGGCGGATCAAAAAAAGGCTACCGCTTTGCCACTGATTCTAACGCTGACTGGGGACAAGATCTAAAACGGCTCCGGATATTTCTAGAAAAAAATCCCAAGATAAACAAAATCAGAGTTGATTATTTCGGCGGAGGAAATCCCGAGTATTACCTGGAAAATAAGTTTATTTCTTGGTGGGACAGTCGGCGCCCAATCGAAGAAGGTTGGTATGCCATAAGCGCTAACTATCTCCAATCGAGCCGTTTTGACAGTCAAAAAAAAGCCAGTGAGAATTATTCCTGGATTTCCAAAGTTTCCCCGCAAACGCAGATAGGCACTTCTATCTTTCTCTACTACATTCCCAAAGAACTGGCCAAGCAATTGAATTCTTCTTCGAATTAATCTTTTTTCTCTGAATTTACCTCTGGGCTCTCTTTGGGTTGGCTATTTTTAAATCTAAAATAGACGCGGTTCTGCGTTCGAAGGTCTACATATTCCAAATCGGCCTGTTTTTCTTTTTCAATTTTCTTCTGAAGAACAGTTTCGAGCATCTCCAGCTCCTTCTCTACTCCCAGATTCTTATCTAAAAAAATTTTCCATCCCGCCTCCGTCATTACCCTAAGATCTCCGGAAGCCAAATTAGGAGTCTCCCAAAATCGGGAGAGCGCTAGCCCTCTTTCCTCCATTCCTTTTCTGAAATCGGCCACAAAAACAAGCCACTCCTTTCCCAGAATTATCGGGCAACTGTCAAATGGTTCTCCTTCATTTTTAGAAATGACTGAAATTGAATTGTCTCCGAAATACTCAAATCCAGAAATATCGTCGAAATGATTTCCGTCAGATCCAAAGACGCAGTTCATTTCTCTTCCTCGCATCAGCATGAGTGGCTCTTTTTCCTCAATTTCCACCCTGATTTTGTCCGGAAAAATTCGTTCCAAATCGAAAGTCTCAATAAGACGATACTCTTCCTTAAATTTTCTTCCCAGCCACCTTTCCCAGGGAAAAAGAATGTTGTTTTTAGGAATGAAATTAAGCCACAATCCTTCCTGATCTCTCTGAATCTTCCCCCATATCTCTTCTTGACTGATTCTTCTAGTTCCCATCACTTCCACTTCTTTAATAAGAAAAAAATCTCGGATGAGAATGACATAGAAAGAAGCGCTGAGAAAGGCTAGACTCAAAAGGAAAAAAATTATCCGATAAGCCAGTCGCCCTCCCGAACCAAGCTTTCGAGAACGCCCCTTGGTCTTTCCCAAATCAGAAGACAACACTCTTTGATTTTTTTTTCTTTTATTTATCACCTTTTTGTATCAACTAGAATTTGAGAAAAAGATTTTCCAGCGCCAATCTTGCGCTAGAGTTGGTATTTTTGATTGTTTCCAAAGACTTTTCAGTCTCCCTAAGAAGACCAAAAGCGCTTTCCGAGGGAATCTTAATCGGGCTATCGCTTTCCAGAAAAGCCTTCCTGAAAAACAACATCCAGATTTCCAACTTTCGTATCAATTCCTTCCGGTCCTGGCTG
>JBMOKR010000111.1:0-5208 GCA_049324335.1 Patescibacteria group bacterium
TCACTGGCAAGACTTTCTTGAAGATTCCGGCGATAAGAATCGAATCGGATTCGTCCAGATAGATCGGCTGATGAATCTTGTTGGTAGAGCTAGGGAAAAGTCCGATGAGTCCGCCTTTGAGTTTTCGGTATCTCTTGATGGTCGCCATTCCGTTTATGACGGCTACCACGATCTTGCCTTCGAAATCAAAATCTTGATCCTTCTTCTCAAAAACCACATAGTCTCCGTCTTCAATCCCATCTTTGTTCATCGAATCTCCCAAAGATTTCACCGCGAAGAGCTGGGCCGGATCGTCTCGCCTAAAAAGACTTTTGGAAATCTGGAGGTAGCCGTCGACATTATCCTCGGCATAGGCCAGAGCTTCTCCGCAAGAAGCCAGCCCGTACATCGGGATAGAAAAGATATTTCCGAGATTCTCAAAGCTTTCATTCTTCACGAGATAGATTTTCTTATCCTTGTCTCTCTTAACCAAGTCCTTTTTCTCGAGAGCCTCGATTACTTGGACTGTTCCCTTAAGGCTTCCAACTTCGATGCCTTTCTCGGAAAGACACTTGTGAACCTTGTAGGTCGTCGGATTACATTTCTCCTGCTCGATGATCTCCCGGATACAATCGAGAACCATCTTTTGTTTGGAAGTTAATTTTTCCATAGTGATATTTTAGAATTCTTATACTGTTATTATATCACCAAACAAAACCCCCGCAAGTGGCGGGGGTGTGGATAACTTCCTGTTTCCTTGCTCTAAAAATAAAAACCAACAGACCCAGAGTCTGTTGGCAGAGGGCGGGGTCGGCCTACTGCCGACCCCGCCCCAAATCAGTTCGGAAACTCTTTTTTGATGACTCCCTCAATCCTTTTGAGGTTAGAACCATAAACCCGAACCTCCTGAGAGGACCCGGACTTAGAAATCTTAACGACAATCGCCCCCCCATCAATTCTGCTTTTGACGCGAATAGCTCCATTGTTTCCACCACCATTAGTGGTGATAACACCGAGGGAGATTCCCTCAATCAAAGAGCACCTGTCAAGAATTTTAATAACCTTCTCCGCACCACACATGACGGTCGTGTGGTTCCCCCTCTTTTTTGCTCCATCATAATGGCCCTTGCTTTTACTGGCCATAACAGCACACCTCCTTCTATGTTTTTTATTTTCCTAGCATCTTAGCATACTTTTGTTCTTTTGTCAATACCAAAACCCCCGCAAGTTGCGGGGGTGTGGATAACTCAGGATTCCTCTAATTCAAGCTCCAGATGGAATAGTTGAGATAGATTGCAAAACTCACCCAGAGAAGATAGGGCCAGAGAAGATAGCCTGAAATCTTGTTCACTCGGGAAAAGGCTAGGATGTTGAGAAGAATCGCCACCCAAAGCACAACAATCTCAAGAAGCGCGAGCCCGGGGCTTCTCATTCCGAAAAACAAAACCGACCAAAGGACATTTAAGATTATTTGGACAGCGAAAATCCCAAAGGCTTGTTTTCTTTTCTCCCCTTCGCTCGTCCAAACCAGATAGAGCGCATAGCCCATGAGGAGAAAAAGCGTCGTCCAGACTGGACCAAACACCCAGCCAGGAGGATTGAGCGGACTTTTCTCAATAGTTTGATACCATTCCCCGACCGAAGAGGCCGTGAAAAGACTTCCCAATCCCCCGGCCAATTGGGGGATGAGAAGAGAGATTATGAGTTTGTAGATCTTTTTCATCTTTTTAGTTTCCGATGAATCCCGCCACCTCCACGCCGATGAAGTACGGCCAGAGGATGATCGCCAGGACTCCCTTCCAGAAGGACAGTCCTAGGAAGCCGATGGTGAAGAGCCACCCGGAAAGCCAGAGGAAGCAGGAAAATCCGTGCTGCTCGATTTTTATCTTTTCCATAGTTTTAACTTAATTAATTATCTAATTATTTTTTCCACCGATTTTTGACCCACCATTTTTTGACGATCGGAAGCGACAGGGTGGACAAGAAATATCCGAGAGTCGGGATAAGAGCATTTAGCCAATATTCTTTGACGTTGATTATGTACATGACCCAGGAAGCGATGAGATAGGTCAGAATGAGAATCGAAACCATGCGGAAGACACTCGTCTCCCAAGCCTTATCAGCCTCAACCTTCCGATTCCGCTCTTTGATTTCCGAAATCTCCTGTTTGATTTTTTGGATTGGCTGTTCCATCAATGTAAGTAATTGATTACGTAATATATTCGTTACCCAAAAATCATTTTCCTCAACTTTTCTTTTTCTGCCTCATCAAACCTGGCCCGAAGAAGCAAATTCACAAAATGAGGAGCGGCCCAGAATCTCGAATCATCAGAAAGCATCAGAAATTCATCAAAGTCGATCATCTTGATCCTTATTTTTTCTCCGGCATCCAATTCTGGCTCCTGAATTTTTTGACAATCTCTGGCAATAAAACAGCTTATCTGGTGCAATATCTTACCCTCGCCAGGATGATCCAAGAGCAGCTCCCATTTATCCGACCCATATCCAGTCTCTTCTAGAAGCTCTCGCTTAGCTTCTTCTAACAAATCATCTCCTCTGTCAGCCCGACCACTAACCAAGGTAATTTTCCCAGGACGATTTGGCTGATCCTGTTCCTCGATGATTATCTTATCTCCAACAATAGGGATAACTTCGACAGTTGGAATTCTCCAAATTTTTTCAAAGGTGTCGGTTGAACCATCGAACATTTTCTGCTCCCATTGCCAGATCTCAAAGATGAGACCCTTAAAAACCATTTTGGCATTCTCTGGAAGTCCTTTTCTGGGTTTTTGCTCTAACATATTTTTATCCTTATACAAAACTTACCTCTTTCCAGCAATCAATCTTATCCATTTCACGTCTTCCCTACCAGCATCATCAGGAACGATGACTATTTTTTTGATTTCAAAACCAGCTTCTTCAAAAAAATCCCTGAATTCTTTTTTCGTAAAAAGAACCATGAGACGTTTTTCACTGGAAAGTTTGTCCGTAGCGTAAGTCGAGCCTTCACCTAATTTGACCATGGAAAATATCTTTCCTCCTGGCTTGAGAGCTCTATAAAAATTCCCAAGAGCCCTCGGAATATCCTCCTTGCTTATATGCAGGAGAACTGCCGAAGCTAAGATCCCATCGAAACTCTCTTCTGGAAAATCAAGTTTGAGAAGATCCATATTGAGAAACTTGGCTTCGGGAACAAACTTCTTAGCTTCCTCTAAAAACTCATCCACAACATCTATGCCAACTACCTCAAAACCTTTTTCTGTCATTGCCTTCGCATCCCTTCCTCCAGCACAACCGATATCTAAAACTTTTCCGCCCGGAACGACTTGATCTAAAAAATCATAGAGTTGCTCTGGAGTTAAATCTTTGACGCTTTCTAGATATCCTCTTCCCATCTTTCGATAAACATTGAGCGTACTTTTGTAGGCATCTTCATATTTCATATGCCTCTATTCTACGCTAAAAGCCATTCTGGGGCAAAACTCAAACCCCCTAGCCGGCATTGCCAGCTAGGGGGCGAGAAGCTTCCGCGTGGGGAAGCTACTTCTTCTTTTTGGAACGTTTTTTATTCGGTCCGGTCGGTCCGATGCCACTCAAGTAATGGACCTTATTGGGAAGTCTTTTCCAGGTTTCTGGAGAAACCTCTTCCTCGATCCAATACTGAGCGACCTTGTCATTCGGACCTGGACGTTTCAGGGGATTGGTGTAGTTGTAAGGAAGATCCGTCTTCCCTTCCACTACATCATCCACTGTAAACTTATACCCATGCCAGACGGCTTTGGGAGATTCACAGACGGTTGTGTCTGAAATCACCCCTCGACAGAGCCTCCGCATGATTCTAAAGTGTCTTTTGTTTCCCTTAAATGCGTAAACCACGTTTCCCCTCTCCTCTTAAGCCCGTTTTGAGTTGTTAAACGCTGGTACTACACCAGCTCCTTATTATACTCCGAAATAGCCGATTTGTCAATCCGGGGGATTTTTAGCCCTCAAACAGGCCATGATATGGCGCAAGAAAAAAGCCCTCTTGCGAGGGCTAAGTGTTTCATTTCTAGAGCTTATCGTACCCGTTAGCCAGGTTTTGGATAGCTGGAGCGTAGTTAGTGTACCCCCAACAGGTCCAGCCCAGATAACGCATCGAGGCGTAGACTTCCCAACTCACTTTGACGCTCTTGCCATTGCAAGGATTTTTGATTGAGGTCTTGCCATCATTGGCCGCGCCGGCATCTTTGAGCTTGAGCGCCATGGCCACCACTCCGTCAATGAGACTCCAGGGATCAGGCGGATTGTGTCCGGTGGCGTTAGCAATCTTGCTCTTGTATCCCCACCAGGTGTCCGGCATGAACTGAGCCGCCCCCATGGCGCCTCCCGACCCAGGATAGTTCTTGGAAGCGCAAGAGACCGGGCGCTTCTTGTAATCATAGTCCAGCTCTTCGCAAATGTCTTTAAAATACTTCTCCCGGGCGCTACTCATATCGCTGTTCTTGAAAGTGCATCTTCCGGCTTCCGGATTCCCCCCTGATTCCATCGACAGCACTCCAAAAAGAAAACCTTTCCGCACTCCGGTAATCTTGTTGGCAAATTTGATGGCTTCTTTGATGTCTCCGGTATCGTAAGACTTTCCCAAGATGCGATTCAAATCACTTCGCAGTTCGCCCATCTTTTCATTGAGTTCACTGATGCTGGCCTGAGTCTCGGCAATCTCCTCCTGGATGTCAGCTTTTTCTTCTTGCTTTTCAGCTAAGGCCTCTTCATGTTCCTCCTTTTGTTCATTCAATTGCGATTTGGCTTTCTCTAAATCGCTCTTGAGATTATTGGTCTCTTCCGTGATGGCCAAAATTTTGTCTTTGATGGTGAGCAAATTGTCCGATTGGGTCATCGACTGATTCCAATAATCCCTAAGGATGAGGAGATTTTCTATACCGAAATCCTCGCTCCAATAGAATTCCCGGAGATAATCGGAAAGAAGCGTTTGATTAAGTTTGATCCGCTGTTCTATATTTCCAATCTCGAGCGTCTTTCTCTCCAACTCCGCTTTGGTCGCTTTGAGCGCGCTAATAGTTTTTGTAATCTGATTCAAAGTGCTTTGGAGCTGGCCCTGATTACTTTTCAGTTCCGCTTCAGCTGCCTCAATCTTCTTCTCTATGCTTTCAATCTTGTCTTTAATGTCTCCAGCATCTTCCGCTCCGTGGGCCGGCACGACAAAAGGCCTGACACTCCCCAGTGCCAGCA
>JBMOKR010000112.1:0-5144 GCA_049324335.1 Patescibacteria group bacterium
TAATATTATCATCCTTGTCCATAAGAATCACTCGATATCCCAGGCTGCTTGAACCAACCGTACCGTCATTTTGACAATTAAGAAGCTTATCAGAGGTCTTTCTATCTCCCTTAATAATGTCATACATCACAGCCTCAACCCCTTCATCAGCTGTTTGGTAGGTAGCCGTTGTCTTAGCCGCTCCTCTTGATCCCTTCATTTCCTGAATAGTAACTAAAGCCACGCTAAGGGCCGTTACCAAAACCACACCCAGAATCATCAGGGTTATCAGGATAGCCGAACCTTTTTGATATTTATTTTGCATATCTTTTAGTTGTAATCCCTAAGAGACACCGATGTTTCAAAAGTCGTAGAATTTGAATCCAAAGTGAAGACTGTAGTCACTTTCCCAGCTTGGGTTGGACCGGTTTTTTGGACCGTAAATTGAGCATAGGAAAGCTGGGAAGAAGAAATGAGCGAAGAAAATTCCGTATTAAAGAGAATCGTCCGACAGTTATTCAGATTTCCATCCAAATCCAAGCGATTAATTCTCGCTTCGGAAAACTCAAGTGTTTTTTTAGAAGAATCTTCGGGATGATTCTCTATTTTATATCCAATGCATTTTCCCTGAGAATAGTTATAGATATACAATTCATCTCCATCACCTTCGTCCAAGGTACTCATACGGATATTTTTGGCCATATTCTCCATCGCCACCCGGACATTCTCCATATCTTGCTGAGAAATCTTGGAAACTTGTTGGGATTTGTAGGCCGCTATAAAGACACCCACAATCGTCGTAATCATAAGAGCAAAAATGAAAAGCGCCACCATCATTTCCATGAGGACAAATCCGGAATATTTTTTTCCCATTTCTTTCATTCTTCTCTCCATTTAGTTAGATTAATCCTTGAATAGACACAGCGATTGAGCAAACTGCAGTCAGATATATCACTGGGAAAATCTTCTTTCCAAATAACCCAGCTGGTTATTACTCTCTGTTCGCTGTTTCCAGAAATCTCAATCTTTCTAGAAAATTTAGTCGGAGTTCCATTGTTAGTATGCCGATACAAATTCTGATAAAAATTGAGTCCGAAATCGGAATTTTCCGGACTTATTCCGGAATAGGCATCTACCTTGTAATTCCCATCCGTAGCAAAACCGGAAAAGGATTCCGCTCCGCTTAACCAGTTGGTATCTCGCTGGTTTCTGGCCAGCTCCACCCCTTCTTGAGCCAAGAAAGAGGCCACTAATTGTTCTTTGGAATTGGAAGTCTCTCTCACTCCGACAGAAAGAAGAGCCATAACGGCTACCAATCCGGTCGTAACCAAAAAAGTCGCCAGCATAACTTCGATTAATGAAAATCCTTTCTTTTTTTGAAATGTTTTCTTTTTCATTCTTCCGTTATCTCTCCTTTAGGGGTTATGGAAATAGTTTTAGTCTGAGAAGAATCTGGCGAAGCTAAAATAAGGCTAGCTCCAGAAAAAGAGCTTCCCAGATCACCAAAAATTTCAGCGTGAGGAATAGTAAAGAAAATTTCCGAATCAGCTGTGTCCCCCTGAAAGGAAACATTATTCTTCAAATCAAGACTCTCTAGCGATTGGCGATCGGAAGTAGAGTACGCTGGAGCGGTCTCGCTACACGGATCAGGAGAAAAGACATAGAATATCTCGTAAGTATCCTCGTCCTTAAACCGAAAGCCAAATCCGCAAGGCGTCCTTCCTCCGGAGACTACCTTGCCTTGAAGAGCATAACTCTCGGCCAATCGAATAGTTGAAGCTACTTCTCGTTGGGCAGTTTTGAGATTATTTCTCGTTTTCCCGACGCCCAAACTAGTTATGGAAACAACCATTATCAAAGACAATATGGTAATTACCAAAATGACTTCTAAAAGAGTGAATCCTTTTTTGAATTGGCGCATACGTTTAGAAAAATAGACTCATATACCAATTATTGAATTTCTCTCCCCAAAGAAGCATAATCCAAGTCCCAACAATCAAGAAGGGGGCGAGGGGCAACTGACTTCCTAGATTTTTCTTCCTTAAGATAATAAGCGCTATCCCGACTAGGGCGCCCAGAGAAAAACCAATTGAAAGAGCATAAAGAAGACTAATTCCTCCCAGGGCCAATCCTAGAAAGATGGCTAGATAAGCATCTCCCATTCCCATCCACTTTTCTTTCGAGCCGTAAGAAAGAGCGAAGAAAAAAAGAAAGGCTAGGCCGGCTGACAGTAAGGCCAGGAAAGTTCCCGTCTCAAAAATATTTCTCCATCCCGCTCCTGCCAAATAATCCGAATATATCCTGAAAAGAAAAGCCACTAAAGACCCGATCCAAACAAGACTCATGGGAATTTCCATATAACGGAAATCATAGGCAAAGATAACGATAGAAAGACTAGCTAAAATCCAGTAATAAAGCGTGATAAACCAGCTTTCCGGACTATTTAAAATAAAAAATTGACTTCCCAAAATAACAAAAATGAAAGCCGTCCCTAATTCAACCAACGGATACTGCCAAGATATTTTTTCCTGACAATCCCGACAGCGAAATCTAAGAATCAGAAAACTGAAGAGCGGTATATTATCATACCATCTTATCGCCGAACTGCAGTGAGGGCATTTTGAACCACCAAAAACCAAACTCTCTGCTGTCTTTAAGCGATAAATGACCACGTTCAAAAAACTTCCAATAATAAGACCGAGAATGAAAAAAATCGCTAACATCAAAAAATAGCTTAATAACTTTTTCTTTTAAGTATTTTACCATGCCTGAGTCAAAAAGCAAAACAGGAATCGCTCCTGGCAATTCCTGTTTTTTCAAATTCAAGCCTGTACTATTCTGCCAAAGCAGCCGTACAATTATTAGTGGTCATAGCGCAAGTCACGGTCATCTTGCCTGATCCAGCTGCAGTTGGGGTGAGCTGAAAGGAATAATCTTCACTCAAAACCGAACCAGTCAAATAAGTGTAATCATAACCGGTAGCCGTGGAAATATCGGGCCAGGTTTCTGTGTGGCCGTCTAGAGCTGTTGCGCAAGTGTCATCAGTACAACAAATGGGAGTCGTCCCGCCAGTTGGACTAGTGGCCGAGGCTTCCCCGTCATCGCTCTTGCATTCAGCTAATTTCGTCAAGACCGAACGAGCGGTCGATTTGGCTGAAGCTTCCTGACCTTTAAGCCTGGCGTTTTGGAGCCGGACCAAGATAATCGAGGCGAGAATGCCTAGGATGGCGATAACAATGAGGAGTTCAATTAAGGTGAATCCCCTTTTCGCCACTGGGCATTTTCTTTTGTTTTTACTCATTTTTTATTTTTAAAAAATTAATTAGCCCCTATGCTCCAGTTCCGAAAATTTGTCGGAACTGAAAGCCTAAGAACTAAGGATTGGTTGTTGCTGAACAGGTTGGAGTCGCCCCGGTCCCTACCTTGCAAGAATTAGTTGTTCCATTACAACAGACGTACTGGTTGTCAGGACCGGAAGCGTAGTAATAAAACGCTCCGGTTGTGGCTGCTCCCGATCCAGCCGTCCAAGACCATCCGGTCGTGCTTCCGGCATTGATGGTCGGCCAAGTCTCAGTCGCTCCCGTACAAATTGCCGTTCCGGCGGATGGGGCGCTGATATCATTTCCATTATCAAAGCACATATAAACGCTTGGTAAAATGGAAGACAAGGTTGACTGAATTGCCGCTGTTCGGGCTTTCTTTCTGGCATTACCCAAAGAAACCAAGACTGTCGCCGCCAAAATTCCGATGATAGCGATAACAATCAGAAGTTCGATCAGGGTAAATCCTTTTTTCAGTTGTCTTTTTTTCATAAGTCACCTCCCTTCGAAAATTTTATCAAAATCACAGATTTTGTCTTTTTTATTTTATATTACTGGTGAGATTATAGATTGGCATCAAGATGGCAAACGCCATCACACCAACCGCTATACCGATAAATATCATGAGAACTGGTTCGATAAGAGTAGCCAGATTCTTAGTAATATTGTCAGTCTGCTGCTCATAGAAAGAGGCAATGTGATTCAATACCGAATCGACTTGTCCGGAGTCCTCTCCAATCTTGACCATCTGGGTGACAATGGGAGGAATATCTGGATATTTCTTGAACACCGAGCTAATCTCCCCGCCCACCTTCACTTCCTGGGCCGCTTTGAGCAAAATCTGTTCATAAACATAGTTATTAATGACGGAACTGGTAATGGTGAGAGCCTTTATTATAGGAATCCCCCCCACCAGAAGGACAGAAAAATTTTCCGCGAAGCGGGTAATATAGATATTCCGAAAGACTTTGCCAACTACTGGAAGCTTTATTTTTATCTGATCCCAGTCTTTCCGGCCATTCTCTGTTTTTATATAATACAATATCCCGCTCACCAATCCCAGAGCTCCAATTCCAATCGCCCACCAATAAGCAGCCATAAAATCGCTAGTCGCGATGACAACTTTCGTGTACCAGGGAACTTCTGCTTCCAACTCCTTGATTATTTCCGTAAGCTTAGGAATTACAAATGACATTACCAAAAATCCGATAATCAGAAAGGCCACGATTATGATTGACGGATACATCATCGCTCCTTTGATTTTGGAAGTAAGCTGATAATTTTTCTCGATGTTATTAGCGACATATTCTATGGATCGCTTCAGGTTTCCCGAGGCTTCTCCGGCCTTTATGATATTAACCGAAAGGGGAGAGAAAACATTGGGATACTTAGAGAGGGTATCTGAAAAAGAAGCCCCGTCTTCAATATCGTTTATAAGATCTTTAATCACTCTGGAAAAATATTGGTTCCCTGTTTCTTCCCGAATGGAAGAAAGGGCTGAGATAATCGGCACTTTGGCCCCTATCATAATAGAAAGTTGGCGGAAAAACATCACCAATTCTTCCCCTCGAACACTTTCGAAATATTTCAAAAAAGCTTTTCTTAGATTATCACTCTTTTCCTTCTTGAGAACCATTGGATAAAGACTGTTCTTCTGAAGAACTTCAATGGCCGCTCCTTCAGAAGAAGCCTCGATGACTCCTTCTCGAATTTCGCCTTTTTGATTTTTTGCTTTAAAGTTAAATCTCATAAGCTATACTCTGATTTTACTAAAAAAAGACTAAAGACTCAACAGCGAACTGAAGTTTCTGGAATCTTTTGAGAATGACACGGCCGTATCCGGAG
>JBMOKR010000113.1:0-5044 GCA_049324335.1 Patescibacteria group bacterium
CCCACCCTAACTTGTAGTTCTTTTCAAATATATCAATGAGCTCGGGATATTTCTTTTCGGAAAAAAAGGCGCCCAGAAGAGCCGAGGGGACAAGAATGACAAAGGTCATCCACATATTAGTGGCCAGAACTCCGGCTGTCGCCGCCAAACGATTGAGACGAAAGAGCGATGAAAGAACCAATGTGGAAATTACTCCTTCCCCTGGAATCATCCCCAAAAACATGCCCAAAGCCGCTCCGCCAGCAATCTTTTCGGGAGTGTCGTTGATTACGAAGAATTTTTTGAGAAAGGTTTTGAATTTTTGTTTCATTTTTTCTTGACCAAAAGGCTCTTCGTCTCCTTGTCCACCACCTTGGCTTTTTCGATTTCTTTTTTAGCCTCAAGTGGCAAAACACCCAGGATATTCCGAAGCGCGATGCCGTCCACTTTGAGGACGTCTTCCCATTTGTCGAGCGGTTCCAAAATCTCTCGGATCTTTTTCTCGTCATATTTATACGTCTTTCTAAGCGTCTGGGCGATGATTCCACCCTCAGAAAACACCCGATCCACGCCTTCCTGACTCATATAATCAACGATTTTTTCCTGGAGTTCGGCCAGGCGATCCTTGGTGATTCCGACAGCCGATTTGAGTTCCACATATTCGGAAATCGCCTGGTTTATTTCTTCCGTATCGATCTTCCGAAGTTCCTTGAATTTGTGTTTCCACATCGGACAATATTTCTGGTACCCACACCAATCGCAAAGAGGAGAGATATTGGGTTCGAATTTTCCCGCTTCGATAATTTTAATCGTATCCAGGAACAATTGTTCGCTATCTTGGAGCTGTTTAAGTGTCCGCGTGGCCGAAAGCTTCACGCCATGCTTTAGGAAATACAAGCTCACGGTCAGTTTGTCCAAATTATCAATTTCTTTCGGATACCGCGAAAGAAAAGCTTTGAGATAGACTGAGAGCTGAAGGTCATTATCCACCTTTTCTTGGGTGGGCATTTTTTTAGTGGTCTTGTAGTCAATAATTTCATAACCCTCCGACGTCTTGTCAATCCGGTCGATTATTCCACTCACGATATGTTTGTTTCCATCTTCCCCGATTTCGATTTGAAATCTCGATTCGAGAGCCACGATGTTGAAATCCGCTGGATTGTTTTTCTGATAATAATCCTGGATTATTTTCACGCCTTGGGAAAAAGCCGCTCGCTCTTCCTGTTCATTCTCAAAAACCGCCGGGTTCCAAGCATTGGAAAAATGCTCCATGGCTTGTTCGAGAGTGGGGGATAAGATGCCCGGCGTATGGACAAATTTCATGGTTTCGTGCAGTGTCGAACCGAAAACCGCCTCCTTGGATTTCGGAACCTTGATCTTATCAATTTCTTGGAATTTGTACTTGAGGGGGCAGTTTTGATAGGTGTCGAGGGCTGAATAGGAAATACGCATATAACTTTATTTTACCTTCTATAAGCGATAACAGCATACCACAATTTAGACCCAAAAACTAATCCCAAGACAGCAAACCAATGAGACAATTTAGAAAAACTTCTTCACAAACTCAAAATCGTCGTATATCTCCGGATGGACGACAATTTCCATCGTCCTGTCCTTGGGAAGATTTTCCCAAAAGCCTTTCTTATCCTCTATCCAATCCAGACTTACCAGAAAATCGGTCGTTTTTGCTTTTCCTCTTCCGAAGATCTTGAGGTCTATCCTTCTTAGCCAGTTTAATATAAGAGAAATCTTGTTTCCTCGGAAGCTTTCCGGAAAAGATCTTCTTCCGAAACGAATGAATCCAATATCAAAATCCTTGAGAATCTTGAGAAATGTCTTGAAGTATGGAGGATAGAAATGGACATATTGATGAGAATTAAGTCCGTCTGGCTTTTGAGAGAAGATGCTAATGAATTTCTCTGCTTGAGAATGCCACTCGTCCTCGAGCTTTTTGTTTCCAAGCTTGTAGGAAAAACTTCTGGCTAGAAATATGATTGTCCGCATAAAAATTCCGGTTCGTCTCTTTCCCATGGGAATTTCCAAGTGTAAGTCCAGCCTTACTCCGCTTTTCTTCAAATATTCAATTTCTTCTTTCTGAAAAAGGCCGTTTACTAAAACCGCCACTCTGTCTATTTTCCCGATTTCAACCAATTTCAAAATCCTCTCATTGGAAAGAGGATTTAGACCGAAATCATCGGCCGAAACCGTCAAGGTATCTTTGAGCTTTTCCTTTATCACGTTAACATTATAAACTGTATTATACTCGAAGACAAGTTTAAATCAGCCAGATTATCCCAATAATAGGCCTTCTTGACAAGAAAAGTTATTGCCCTATAATGAAAACATACTAAATTAGTAGGATTTATGAAGTTTTCCTCTAAAACTGAATATGGCCTCCAGGCTATGGTAAACTTAGCTAAATCAGAAAAACTTGCTAAGCCGGCCCAAGTAATCGCCCAAGAAGAAAAAATATCCCCAAAATACTTGGAGAGGATTTTGAATTTACTACGGAAAAATGAGTTGATTTTGAGTGTCAAAGGCAAGAGCGGGGGATACACACTCGCTCGGCCGGCCGGAGAAATCAGTCTTCGCCAAATCATCCTGTCGCTTGACGGTCCGATCAGTCCCATGAAATGCATCGGAAACATCTGCCACAAAGAAGAAAAGTGTCCACTTAAGAAGGTTTGGACAGTGGTTGGAAAAAATATTGAAGAAACTTTAGAAAAAATAAAACTTAATGATCTTATATAAACTTATGAAAAAAATATACTTAGATTATGCTGCTACCACTCCGCTCGACAAAGAAGTGGAAAAGGTGATGCGTCCTTATTATTCCAAACTATTCGGCAATCCCATGAGTCTCCATTCCTTCGGAAGAGAGGCGAGCGAGGCTGTTGAAAAATCCCGCACCCAAGTGGCCAACTTTCTCGGATCAAATTCTAAAGAAATAATTTTTACTAGTGGCGCTACTGAAAGTAACAACTTGGCCATTAGGGGAGTAGTACTGTCCTATTGGCAAAAAGGAAAAAAGAAGCCTCACATAATCACAACTTCTTTCGAACATCACTGTGTCTTAAATACTTGCCAAGAGCTTGAAAAAGAAGGTTTGGCCGAAGTTACTTTCATAAAGCCCGACAAAAGCGGTGTCATTGATCCTAAGAAAGTAGCTCGAGCGATAAGGCCTGAAACGATTTTAATTTCCATAATGTACGTCAACAATGAAATCGGTACCATCCAACCCATCGCTGAAATTGGAAAAATAATCAAAAAACTAAAAACTAAAAACCAGAAACTATTTCTACATACTGATGCCACTCAAGCTATAAATTATCTGGACTGCAACGTGAAGAAATTGGGAGTTGATTTGCTGTCTCTAAGCGCCCACAAGATTTATGGACCCAAGGGGGTGGGCTGCTTATATGTCAAAAGAGGAACCCCCTTGAAGCAAATTCAACTTGGCGGAGACCAAGAAAATGGAAAGCGAGCCGGCACCCACAATGTTCCGGGAATAGTCGGACTCGGGAAAGCTATATCCCTAGTGGACAATAAAAATAATAAGGGGTTGGCCAAGCTAAGAGATTGGTTAATTAAAAAGGTGCTAAGTGAAATTCCGGACAGCTGGCTAAATGGGGACTCAAAATTGCGCACGCCTAACAACATCAACTTTGGATTTAGGAATGTGGAGGGGGAGGCGCTCATCCTAATGCTGGATTCCTATGGCATCGCCACTTCTACCGGTTCGGCCTGTTCTTCTGGATCACTTGAGCCATCCCATGTGCTATTATCCCTTGGCCTTCGACCGGAAGAAGCTCATGGCTCACTTCGAATCACGCTTGGAAAGCAAACGACCCAAGAAGAAATCAAGTACGCATTCAAGACACTTAAAAAAGTCGTGTCCGATCTTCGAAAGATTTCTGGAAATGTCCTAGATGATTATTATAAAAATAATTCGAGTCAAAAGTCCATAAAGTCCTAAAGTCTGTAAAGCAAAATACATTAAAAAATTCGTTCGTTAATTAATCGACTTGATAGACTTTAAGAACTTTAAAGACTTTCGACTAAACATATGACCTATTCAAAAAAAGTAATTGAGCATTTCACTCGCCCCAAGAACCAGGGGAAGATAAAGAACCCCTCGGGAACCGGAATTGTCGGAAATCCGGTTTGCGGCGATCTCATGAAGATATATATCCAAGTCGAAAAAGATTCCATCAAAGATATCAAATTTGAAACCCTGGGTTGCGCCAGCGCCATCGCCACTTCTTCCATGATTACAGAATTAGCCAAAGGGAAAAAAATAGCTGAAGCCAAAAAAATTAGTCGCAACGATGTAGCCGAAGCTCTTGAGGGTCTGCCGGCTATCAAGATGCATTGCTCCAATTTAGCTGCCGACGGGCTCAAGGCCGCCATCAAAAATTACGAAGAACTATCTCCATCTAAAAACTAATAACTAAAAACTATAAGCTACATATATGCCAACTAGAAATACTCCCAAACTCATCTACCCAATAGAAAATTTTCGGGATGACATTGAGGATCAATTCCGCGATCACGGATTTTTCCAAGGCAAGGATTGGGGGATTCATCTAGGAGTCGATTTCCACTTGCCTGCCGACACTAAAATTTTTTCCATCGGCCGGGGGACCGTCGTCTATTCCAAACTTCACGGAGCTGAAATTTCAGAAGACGGAAAAATTCTCAAGCAAAACTGGGGCGGAATTGTTATTATCGCTCATAAAAATCCCAAGACTAAAAAACTTTTTTATTCTCTCTACGGACACTTAGGAAAACGCTACGTCAAGAAGGGGGATATGGTAGAGATGGGAGAACTCTTGGGCACTATTGGAAAATCGGAAAGTGAGATGAACGGAGGCTGGCCGGAAGAGCACCTGCATTTCGCCATATATCATGGACCGTACCACGGAAAAGTTTTACCAGGATATTGGAATGAGGAGCAGAACATTACCAAGGTAGAGTATTGGTCAGAACCGATAAATTTTATAAAACATTACAACCTCAATTCTACTAAAAATAATGGGGCAGAGTAGAGCCAAAAGCTTTACTC
>JBMOKR010000114.1:0-5028 GCA_049324335.1 Patescibacteria group bacterium
TTCCAACGAGGGTTGAGTTGATATTGCCAAGGGGAATAGCCATTTTGGTGAAATATTCCTGGTATTCTCTGGCTGGGTGGTCGCTGATATAGAGCCCAAGAAGCTCTTTTTCCCAGGTTAACCTTTCCTTGCTGGTAGCTTCCGATACTTCTTGCAGTTGGATTTCCGGCAACTTGATGCTTTCCTCTCCAAAAAGACTGGCTTGAGTGGAATTTTTAAGATTTTGGAAATTCTTGGAATGAGAAAGGATGATTTCCATAGAAGAGATTATCTGATTTCTTTCTCCCAGCTTATCAAGCGCCCCGACTTTGGCTAGGGCTTCAATAGATTTTTTGTTAAGATCCTTGCTTTCCACTCTTTCGATAAGCTCAGTAAGATTTTTGAAAGGCCCATTCTTTTTTCTTTCCTCAACAATTTCATGGGCCACAGTATGACCGACATTTTTGATAGCATTGAGTCCAAAGCGAATGCGCTCTTTGTTTGTTTCTGGGTCTTGAATTACGGCAAATTCCTCAAAGCTTTCATTCACATCAGGAGGCAGAACCTCTATTCCCATTTCTCGGCACTCCTGGACTTCGATGGCGATGCGGTCGATATTATCCTGGTCAGAAGTGAGAAGAGCGGCCATAAATTCAGCTGGAAAATGAGCTTTGAGATAGGCGGTTTGATAGCCAATCAGTCCATAGCAGGCGGCGTGGCTTCTATTGAATCCATATCCAGCAAAAGGTTCAATGTAGGCAAAGACTTGCTCTCCAATTTTTTTGTCGATTCCTTGCTTAACGCACCCTTCGATGAATTTTATCTTTTGCTCATGGATGAGGGCAAAAATTTTCTTTCCCATGGCTTTTCGAAGCACGTCAGCTTCTCCCAAGGTGAAACCGGCCAGAGCTTGGGCAATTTGCATAACCTGTTCTTGGTACACTGCTACCCCGTAGGTTTTTTTGAGAATGGTTTCCAATTTGGGGTGGAGATATTTAATCTGTTTTTCGCCATGTTTTCTGGCGATGAAATCGGGAATCCAATCCATAGGGCCGGGACGATAAAGAGCCACCATAGCGATAACGTCTTCCAAATCATTGGGACGGAGAAGTTTCAGGTATCTTTTCATTCCTGAGCTTTCCAGTTGGAAGACTCCAGTTGTCCGGGCTTCCTGGAGAAGCTTGAAAGTCTGCTCGTCTTCAATTGGAATATCATCAATATTGATATTGACATCCTTGATTTTTCGGGCAATCCGAAGAGTGTTCTGGATAATGGTTAAGTTCTTGAGTCCCAAAAAGTCCATCTTGAGTAGGCCGATCTTTTCTACAAAGCTGGATTTGGTGGAAGAAGAGTATTGAGTCACTGTTCCCTCGCCTTTGCCGGTGATGTTTTGAAGAGGAGTATATTCCGTGACGGGATCTTTGGTGATGACGACTCCGCAAGCGTGCATTGAAGCGTGACGGGCCACGCCTTCGAGCCTTTTAGCGCTGTCGATGAGTTTTTTGGCGTCTTCGCCGGAAGAATAGTGATCTTTGAATTCCTTGACTTCTTCCAAGGCTTTTTCGATGGAAGAGAACATGGGGATAAGCTTGGCGGTTTTGTCGCAAAAATCGTAAGGAAGACCAAGCGCCCGGCCGGCATCCCGGATGGCGGCTCGGGCGGCCATTGTTCCAAAAGTGATGATTTGGGCCACATGGTCGTTGCCGTATTTTCGTCGGACATAATCCAGCACTTCGTCCCTTCGGTCATCGGCAAAATCCATATCCACATCTGGCATAGAGATTCTTTCCGGATTTAGGAATCTTTCAAAAAGAAGATCGTATTTAATCGGGTCGATATTAGTGATGCCGACCAGATAGGAAACAAAGCTTCCAGCGGCACTACCGCGTCCCGGTCCAACAACTATGCCTTGATTTTTAGCCCAGTTGACGAAGTCTTGGACAATTAAGAAGTAGGAGGCAAAACCGGTCTTATGGATGACGTCGAGCTCATATTCCATCCGGTCAAGATAAGTTTTCTCGGGATTTTCTCCGATTTTTTTCTTAAGTCCCAGTTCGCAGAGGTGGCGAAGATAACTTTCAGCATTAAATCCTTCCGGTACTTCGAAATGGGGAAGCTGAGTTTCTCCCAAGGTTATTTTCAAGTCGCATTTATCGACGATTTCCTGGGTATTAGTGAGAGCTTCCGGGATATGGGAAAAATGCCCCAGCATTTCTTCTGGACTTTTTAAATAGAGCTCAAAATCCAAAAGATTCATCCGGTTATCTTCATGGACTTTGCGATTGGTCTGGATACAAAGCAGGATATCCTGAATGCCAGCATCTTCCTTTTTGACATAGTGGATATCATTGGTAGCAACCAGCTTAAGGCCGTGCTTTTTAGCAATTTCAATGAGAGCGCGGTTGGCTATTTCTTGATTGGGAAACTTGGGATGGTGCTGGATTTCCAGATAGAAATCTCCGGGAGCAAAAATATCTCGGTATTCCAAAGTGAGTTGCTCGGCTTTTTCGAGGTCTCCGGAAATGACGGTGGCGGGGATTTCTCCTTCAACACAAGCGCTAAGACCAATAAGACCCTCGGCGTGCTCCCTGAGAACTTTTCGATCAATGCGGGGCTTGTAGTAGAATCCTTCCAGATGAGCGATTGAGATGAGTTTCATCAGATTCTTGTAGCCCTTTTGGTTTTTGGCCAAAAGGATCAAATGATGCCGTCTTCGATCTTCTTCTGTCGGGTTTTTACTGTGAAGGTCATTGGGCGTAACATACATTTCGCAACCAATAATAGGTTTAATGCCTCTTTCCTTGGCCTTGATGAAGAATTCTATGGCGCCGTAAAGAACGCCGTGATCGGTGAGAGCTAAAGATTCCATGCCTAGCTCTTTGGCTTGATCAAGCAGGTCATCAATCTTAGCTAGGCCGTCGAGGAGGGAATAGTGAGAATGGACGTGGAGGTGGGTGAATTTTACCATATATTTTTGTGGACGCTTGCCCTGTGGGAGCGAAGCGACCTTACGGGGTGAAGGTTAGTGAATTTTATAGCTAATTCAAAATTCAAAAGGCAAAACTCAAAATTACAAGGCAAAACTCAAAACTTTTTTAAATAGTACTTTTTAATTTTGAGTTGTATTTTTGATTTCTAAATTTTAACTTTTGATTTTTTGGCAAAATAAAAAGCCGCTAATCTATAAAAGGGCTTCTGGATTTTTGAAACAGTATTATTTCCATATGATCTCTTTCTCTCTTCATAGCCCGGATTGCTCGCTGGGTTTTGCAAGGGAGATTTAAGTGATTATATTATAGCACAGGCGGATGCTATAATAAATATATGATAAAATCGACTTTTGAAATTGAGGAAAAATTACGAGACCAGGGTTATACGGCAATTATTGGCATCGACGAAGCTGGGCGAGGACCGCTAGCCGGTCCTGTAGTTGCTTGCGCAACTACAGTTCGGAATTTCCAATTTCCAATTTCCAATTTCCAAACAAACCAAAATTCAGAAATTCAAAATGATAAAATGTGGGATCTAATTCGGGATTCCAAGACCTTGAGCGAAAAACAACGCGAGAAGATTTTTGATTTCGTAATGGAAAACTTCCATGTGGGAATCGGAGTTTGTAATCATGAGACGATCGATCGGATAAATATTCTGGAAGCCAGTTTTTTGGCGATGAAAAAAGCCATAAGCTCTCTAGAGAGAGTAATTTCCAATTTCCAATTTCCAATTTCCAATGAATTTCCAATGAACAATTTAAAAAATGCTAAAAAAATAATTTTGCTTGATGGAAATAAACAAATTTCTAATTTTTCTGGCGAGCAGAAAGCCATAGTTAGCGGAGATAAATTGGTGAAATCAATCTCGGCTGCATCCATTGTCGCCAAAGTTACTCGCGATCGGATGATGCTTGAGTTTCACGAGAAATATCCGGAGTATGGCTTTGACAAACACAAAGGCTATGGCACTAAATTTCATATGGATGCGCTCCAAAAAAACGGTCCCTGTCCAATCCATCGCCAAAGCTTCGCGCCGGTACGAAATCTTGCCAAAAAGCTTAAACAGTGATAAATTAGTAAATGTTAAATTAAGCTAAACTTTTATGCCAGTCCAAAGACAAAGACACACTAAAGAAAGAAGAGATCGAGCCAGAAGAATGCTCAAATTAGTCAAAAGCGCGCTTGTCAAATGCGCCAAATGCGGAGCCATGGTCAAGTCGCATATGGCTTGTCCCAAGTGCGGATTCTACAAAGGGAAAGAAGTAGTCAATACCCTCAAGAAGGTAAAAAAGACTAAAAAATAGGAATGGCAAATCGTCATCTTTCCAGGTCAGTCGCGATGCAAACCCTCTATGAATGGGATTTTAATGGGTGCCCAGAAGATAGATTGGAAGAGATGATTGAGAAAAATATTCGAGAATTTGCCCAAGGAATTGAGGACGATTCTTTTATTCGCGGATTGGTCAAGGGAATTGTGGAGCACCAGAAAGAAATTGATCCGCTCATTGAAAAAAGCGCTCCCGAATGGCCTCTTGACCAAGTGACCGTCGTTGATCGAAACATATTGCGCCTCGGGATATATGAGTTGGTTTTTGGCAATTACGAAGAAGTACCTCCCAAAGTGGCTATTAACGAGTCCATCGAGCTGGCCAAATCTTTTGGAGGAGAAAGCTCCGGAAGATTTGTGAATGGAGTGCTGGGAACAATTTATCGGGAGTTGGGAGAACCATTAAAGAATGATACAAAAAAAGCGAAACCCGAAGAATAAAATTATAATCTTTTAAGTTAATTTTCAACTCTCAGTTAGTTTGTAATTATCAAGTACCAATTTTCAATTGCCAAACGTTATTTTAATTGGATAATTGGAAATTAATTGATAATTGTTAATTGATAATTGAAAATTCTATCTAAAGTGTCAGAAATCAGAGAATTATCTAAAGTCTTAGGGGTCGAATTTAATAGCATTGATCTTCTTAAGGAGGCGATGACGCACCGGTCATACTTGAATGAACACCGGAGCTACAAATTGGACCATAATGAACGGCTAGAATTTTTG
>JBMOKR010000115.1:0-4958 GCA_049324335.1 Patescibacteria group bacterium
TACAGTTGGTTTTTAGGGCGTCCTGGAGAAAAGGTTGTTCGGAAGTGCCTTTTGGAATTTTGCGGAATTTCACCTGTTCGGACAACCAAAATCGGACCGCTCAAAAGAATGGACGAAAAAGACATTCTAAGAAAGAGGGAAAAGATTAAGCAGTTGGGAAGAAGGGGGAAATAAATTATGTCGCGATATTCTAAAGAAAAAGTGGTCTATCTTCCTGGCTGGTTGGACCTCGCCGAGCTTCACCCGGAGTTTTTTGGTCTTGAAATCTGGAAGAAAGATATTGATCCGGAAAAAACGATTAAGGCGGAGTATCTGATTGGCAACAGTCTGGGGTGCCACTTCGCGCTTCTCAATTGGCGCAAGAATAGGAATGCTAAATTGATTCTCATTAATCCCCCCTTGGAAAAACGACCCTTTCTGGCTTGGATGTGGCGCTGGATAAAGTTTGCTTTCTTCGAGGGGTGGCGACATTTTGACAGAAAAAAAGCCCGAAATTCTCGCAATATTTTTCAAATGATTCAGAAGGCCAGAGCTTTTTTTCAGGAAGACTACTGGCCGATAGTTTCTAGCGTTCCCGCTGGAGACCTATTGATTGTGAGAGGAGGAAAGGATGATTTTTTTTGCGACCAAAAAATTCTAAAAAAGGCGCGAAGTAAAAACATAGCTGTTTTTGAAATTCCAGAGATGGGCCATGCTTGGGAGGGAAAATATATCGGAAAAATAGGACAGTTTATCCGTTGAGACTAGGGGTTAATTTCTTGCCGAGCCAAGACTAAGGCGGAGACTTTCCGAGCGCCACCCTCTTTTAATACTTTAGCGCATTCGAAAAGAGTGGCTCCGGTGGTTGAAATATCATCAATAAGAAGAATCTTTAAACCTTGGACGGCAGAGGGATTTGTGAGGCAGAAAATTCCCCGGGCATTGCTCTGTCTTTCCCGGTAGCCAGATAGTTTCATTTGCGGAGAACTCCAACGGGTTCGCTGGAGAATTTCGTAGGCAGGAAGGGGAAATCCGGGAGTTAGCTCATCGCCTAGTTTTTTAGCCAAGAGAAAAGATTGGTTGAAACCTCTCCATCTCAGGCGAAAAGAATGAAGAGGTACGGGAGTGATTAAATCAGGTATTTCCAAATTGGAGTTTCTGACGAAGTCGATAATGAGTTTTCCCAAGACTTCGGTCAATTCTTCCAGGAAGTTGTATTTGAAAGAGTGGACTAACTTATCCAGAGGATTTTTGTAGGAAGAAACCACGCTAAGACTGTCGAGATGACAAAGTTTTCTCTCTCGGCAAGATGGGCAGATTTGTCCTTGCGGAGTAGTGATTTTTTCACAGTAGGGGCAGACTTGCTCTAGCCTCATGGATATTTTTAAAAGGCACTCTGAGCAAAGAAAAGAGCTCTCTTTCCGACACGCAAGACATCTCTTGGGGAATAGGGTATCCCAGAGGAAGTCTCTAATTGACTGTGGATAACTTTTTGAGTCGGTTGAAGGTGGCATTATTTTTAAATTATGTTAAAATAATAGCATAAAGACAGAAGCGTAAATAAACTTTTGGAAAAAGGAAATGTTTGGTTTTGGGTCTAAGAAATTTTTGGGTGTTGATATCGGATCTTCAGGAATCAAAGTGGCGGAAGTCAAATTCCAGGGCGACAAACCCTATCTTACCAATTATGCTTGGATGCAGTTTTCTGGAATCAAGGGAGTTGAGAGCACCCTTTCTCTTCCGGACGAGTTCATCTCGCTTTGTCTCCGAAGGATGATTAAGGAGGCTGGGTTCGATTCGGAGAAAGTCAATCTGTCCATTCCAGCTTCGGGAGGTCTCATTACGCTCATTGAATTTCCGGAAACTATTGAAAAGGATTTGGCCCAGGCCATCCGTTTTGAAGCCCATAAATATATCCCGACGGCGCTAGAAGACGTGGTTTTCAGTTGGGATATCGTGAAAAGGGAATCTATTCAGCCGGAAATCAAGGCTCCTGGAATGATTGAAACGAAAGCGCCCAAAACTGGAAGCAAAAAAATAGAAGTCCTATTGGTGGCTGCTTCCAAGAGCAAGGTGAGCAAATTTGAAAAAATAATCCAAGATGCCGGTTTGGATTTGGAAAGCATCGAGATTGAAAGCTTCTCTCTTTCGCGGTCTCTGATTGGAAGCGACCAGGGCAATTTTCTTATAATAGATATTGGCCACCGTATTTGTAATATAATTTTAGTTGAAAAGGGGATCATAAAAGTCAATCGCAATATCGACGCCGGAGGGAGAGATATTACTCGGGTCATAGCCAGGAATATGAATTTGGATGACTCACGGGCGGAACAGGTCAAACTTTCCACTGCTAACTTTTTTTCCAGCGAGTCTTCGATAGTTTTTCCCGCGCTGGATGTTGTCGTCGAAGAAGTTTCCCGAGTATTGTCCAGCTTTTACGGAAAGGATAGCGGAATGAAGCTTGACGGAGTGATTCTTTCTGGCGGATCAGCTAATCTGGGGGGCTTGGAAGGGTATTTTTCTGAAAGACTGAAAACCAAGGTGATTATAGGCAATCCTTTTGGGCGAGTAGCCTACAACAAGGAAATAGAACCGCTTATCCCAAAAATAAAGTCTGAAATGGCAGTGGCTGTGGGACTGGCCATAAGAGGAGAAAATAAAAAATAAAAATTTACATACTATATGAGCCTAAATCTAAAAACGGAAAATTTTGAAAAAGAACAGGAAAAAATAAAATTTGGAAAGGCATTGCCTTTGGTCGTTGTAATTTTTATCTTGCTTCTTAGCGCTTATGCCGCGCTGATATTTTTAAGGAAAGATGTTGAAGCCAAGATAACTAGTGAGCAAGAAGAATATTCTCAGAAGCTTTTAGAATTCAAGAATGGGAATGCTAAGGAAGTTTTGGATTTTCAGAATCGGATTTCCGAATCACGGGATTTGTTTGGCAAATACTTCGATGGTTTGGGAGTTTTGGGTGAAATTGAAAAAAACATGGTTCCGGGAGTGTATCTTGACTCTTTGAGCCTTGACTCCGGAGGAGGAGTAGTCGAGCTAACTTGTCTAGCAGGGAGCTTTGATCAGGTGGCCAAACAGATATTGTCTTTCAAAAAATCCGAGTTTTTTCTAAATGTCGAATCCGGAGAATCTGACATACTTGAGCAAGAGGGCCGGATTAGTTTTTTAGTGAAATTGACATTAAAACAAAAAAAAGAAAATTAAAAATAAAGTATCAAAAATATGAAGGTTAAAGTTCTGCTCGTTCCTCTTTTTATAGTCTTATCAGTAGCTTTGTCAATTTGGCTGGTTTATCCGGCCTTTTCGGACTGGTCAATGAAGAAAGAAGAGCTTGAGAAGGAAAAAGGAAAGGTGGCGGATATTAAAATGAAACTGGAAAAGACCGAGGCGTTGGCCGGAGTTCTCAAAGAGAGTAGTCGAAGTCAAGAGATAGTAAATCAGTTTCTTCCTGAATCTCAGAGAGTCGAAGAAATTTTTGACAGCTTAAGCAGCATTGCTTCGTCTGAGGGAATGGCTATTTCGGAAATCTCCGTAGAAAAGCCAAAAATTAAAATTCAGGCCCTTAATCTTCCTCCAGAGGTGACCGGGCAGAATGCTATTAGCGCTACTGAGGTTTCTTCTTCCGACCCCTCGAACCAAGAGAGTGCGTCCATTTCTAAGGTTTCACTTTTTGAGGCCAACCTTTTTCTCAAGGGAAATTACGAAAAAGCTAAAGCGATATTATCTAAAATAGGCCAGATGAAGCGCTTTAATAATGTTTCTTCCTTGGAAATAAGCGCTGACAAGAGCGAAGGCGCCTCTGCGGACAATCTGCTGGTCAAGATGGTTTTTGATTTTGGCTATTTGGAAAAAGTTAAGTCGGTATCCTCTGTGAATAATCGGATATTTTCTTCATCTGGATTCGAAACGGAATCGCTAATGGCTGATTTGGAAAAGCACAAAAACGGATTTTCTTCCAAAATAAATCTTGAAGGAGTTGGGAAGGCTAATCCTTTCCTGCCTTAATCTATGACTGAAGACAAAAAGGCCAATAAGAATCCGGATGAGATTTCTCCGGAAGAGAAGGCAGAGCTTGATTCAATGAAAGCGCGGGCTAAGGAAATCGGAATAGATTTTCTAGAAAAGGCTCCCAACAAGATAGAATCTGGCGTTATTTCTCTTATTCCCAAGGATGTGGCTCTCCGGTACAGGATGGTTCCTTTCGAAAAAAAGGGAAGCGTGTTGAGTGTTGCCATGGTTGACCCCCAAGATATCAACGCCTTGAATGCTCTCCGTTTCATCGCTGAAAAGGAAAAAATAGAGATAAATACTTTGCTGATAGACGAAAAAGATTTCGATGAGATTTTCAAGCAATATGAGGGTCCGATTGAAATAGTCAAGGAGGCAGTAGCGTCTTTTAAGGAGGAAACTTCTTTTCAAGATGAGGAAGAATCGGAAGAGGAAAAGAGACTGGGAAGAAAGAAAAAAGAGGAAATTCTTCAGGAGGCTCCGGTTGCCAAGCTAGTTCAAGTAATAATCAGTCATGCCATAGAGGGCAAGGCCAGTGATATTCATATTGAACCGATGGAAGGCGAGTATCGAGTAAGATTTCGGGTAGATGGTATCTTACATGTGAGCCTGATTATTCCTAAGGAGCTTGGTCCGGTGGTTGTTTCTCGGATAAAAATCTTGGCTAATCTTAAGATAGACGAAAAGAGAAAGCCTCAAGACGGACGCTTTCGAATTACTGATAAGGAAGGAAGAAGTATTGACTTTAGAGTTTCGACTTTGCCGGTTATCGGAGGAGAAAAGATCGTAATGAGAATTTTGGATAAGGACGCTGGTCTGACGGATTTGACGTCTCTGGGGATGTTGGGGACGGCTCTCGAAAATTTGAAAAAATCCATAGAAGAAACTTATGGGATGATACTTATGACTGGTCCGACCGGAAGTGGAAAATCAACTACTCTCTATGCTCTTCTCAA
>JBMOKR010000116.1:0-4941 GCA_049324335.1 Patescibacteria group bacterium
CTTTAAAAACTTTCTATCGTACTCTTGATGCTCTCCTTGTAAATGTTCCTTATATTCCAATAGGCTTTTAGGATTCATTAGAGTTATTTTCACGCTATCCAAATCCCTTTCAACATCTTGAAATCTTTCATAGATTTCTCTATTTTTTACCCACTTCCCGTCGTTGGTTTTCATCAGCAAAGTTTCTACATCAGTCAAATCAATATCCTGACCGAAGTAATTTAGGGAAAGTGTTATACAATCCCATTTTTCATTGAGATAATGTTTCGGACCAGCAATAATAAAATCTTTTACCAAGGGAACTATTTTCTCAAAATATTTTCCTGATATTGATATGTCTATATCACTTACCGACCTGTCAGATCCATAAAGATTGACCGCCAAACCGCCTCCTATCCTATAGGGAATCTTATTATCATTTAGGATTCCGACAATCCATTTTAGAGCCTTCAGCGTTTTTTGTTCCATAGATTTATTATATCAAAAAACAAGATATAAGATATCTCGCCTTCTAAAGTCCTCCTAAAGCTTAGCTTTAGGAAATGTGTGTTGGGGTGGAGGGATTCGGACCCCCGAAATGTCCCGACAAGTCGGGATGCCTTACTGCTGAGTTTTTATTATGTTTTCTTCGAGATATCTGGAATTTTTCAAAGATTTCAAGTAGCTCTCCCTTCTTACAGATTCCGTTCTTGTCTCAAAAGTTTCAAAATGAATTATCTCAAGGGGTGTTCTTGAGCGAGTTGCTTTCACCTGTCTGTTATTATGTCTCTCAAGTCTATTTTCTAAATCTTTTGTTTGTCCAATGTAGAGCTTGCCATCCGCTAGGCTTTTTAATATGTAAACAAAGTAGGGCATAGTTATATGCAAAGTTGGGCCGGAGGGATTCGAACCCCCGAAATGCCAGGACCAAAACCTGGTGCCTTACCACTTGGCTACGGCCCAACTTTGCACACAAAGTGTTATTAAAGATTCCTGAAATGTCCCGACAAGTCGGGATGCCTTATCCCGCATGCGGGACTACGGCCCAATTGGTTTTTAGTTGGTAGTTTTTAGTTTCTAGAAAAAACCTTAAATCACTACAAACTATAAGCCATAAACTAAAAACCCAGACAAGGCTATTCTTCCACAATCTTTCCTCCCATGATTTCCAAGGCATCGTCGAGAAGCGATTGGTTTTCTCCGGGTCTTTCTGCTTCCCCGGCCTCTTTTTCTGGAAAAACGTTTTTGTCAACCAGAATGGAAACTCTGATTTGGAACCCCAGAATCTTACCAAAGACCTCTTCGACTGTCAATTTATTGCTGGGAATGTCCAATTTATCTTTGTAGAAACCGTAGGGTGTGGCTAGGATGATTTCATTATCCTTGGTCTCAATCGGTTTACAGTTGGAAAGGAGGGCATTCAGAGAATGATTGAAAGGCTTGATGTCGAGAAGGAGCTTTTTCCAATTTCTTCGCGCTTCATCGAAAAGATTGTCTAATTTTTCTTGAGAAATTGGCGTCTTTGACTGAGCAATTTTATCCGTCTTGGCCGTTTCTGTTTTTTTTTCTGGAGTGGCAGTTGGAGGATCACTAGGAGATTCTGATTTAGTTTTGGCTTTCGGGAGACGGACTGACTCTTCATTTTTCATGACAGGGATTACTCCAGTTGCTCGAATGACAGCCATTTCCAATGGAAGCTGGGGAAGCATAAAGCTCATAATCTTTCCTTGCGCTTCCAGAAAGAGGTCGATAGCGCGGATAATTTCGGAAAGTTCAGATTTTTGGGATATTTTGATCAGCTTTTCTAAGTGTTCTTTGGTTGCTTCAAAGGAGAAGGTTTTTTTGAGATCAGGGTTGACTTTAAGAAGCATGATTTGGCGCAGTTGATTTATGAGCGCCTTATTAAAGACAGAAAGATCATAACCATTCTCGAGAAGGGAATTTATCTTTCCTATGGCTTCCCCGGATTGTTTTTCCAAGATATTTTCAATCACTTCTAGGACAGTTTCAAGTTTGGTAGTGCCAAGGATATCTTCGACTTCCTTGGCGGTGATTTTCTTATCTTCCAAGGCGATTACTTGAGAAAAGAGAGTCTCGGCATCTCGCATCCCGCCTTCAGCGGAGAGGGCAATCATCTGAAGAGCTTCCGGTTCGACAGTCAGCTTTTCCTTTTTGGCAATTTCGGAAAGTTTTTCTATGATGTTTTGGATCGGAAGACGGGTAAAATCAAAGCGCTGGCACCGGGAAAGAATGGTTTCCGGAATCTTATGGATTTCGGTCGTGGCGAGAATGAAAATCACGTGAGTTGGCGGTTCCTCCAGGGTCTTCAGCAGGGCGTTAAAGGCCCCACTAGAAAGCATATGGACTTCGTCAATAATATAAACTTTGAATTTGAGACTGGTTGGAGGAAGGGCTACGGTTTCTTTGAGCTCCCGGATATTATCCACTCCAGTATTTGAAGCGGCGTCAATTTCAATGATATCCAATGTCTTGGCTTCATCTAGTGCTTGGCAAGCTGGGCATTTTTCGCAAGCAATTCCATCTTCAGGATTGGCGCAGTTGACAGTCTTGGCCAAAATGCGGGCGATGGAAGTCTTTCCAGTTCCGCGCGGTCCGGTAAAAAGATAGGCTTGAGCGATTCGGTCATTTCTTATCGAATTGACCAAAGTGTCCACAATGTGGTGTTGACCGATAACTTCGGAAAAGTTTTTAGGCCGATATTTTCTGTAAAGCGTTTGAGACATAATATAAAATCTTTCAATAAAAGGGAGATACCACTGGGTACCCCTTGTAAGGCCATTATACCATCCGGGAGAAAAAAATAAAAACCCTGCCTAGGGCAGGGTTTCTTAGTCAGAAAAGCTACTTTTTAAAAACAATGAATTTATATCCCAAGAAGTTCCAAATGAGGGAAATTCCGGTAGCCAGAAGTTTGATTAGGTTGGCCCAGAGGTTGGGGGAAAGTCCGAACATTGGCTCGATGAAGGTTGTTCCAAGATAAACGATAGCGCTGTTGATAAGGGCGCCAACAACACTCACTGTTAAAAACTGGGCGAATTTGAACCCTTCCTTAGTCTTGCTCTTATCCTCAAAAGTCCAGTGTTTATTGAGAAAATAGCTGTTGGTAGTGGCGATAGAAAAAGAAAGAATATTCAAAAGAAACATCATCGGTCCGGAAGTGATGCCGGTTATGAGCATTTCAATATTTAAAATCAAAAAGTCTATCCCAGTATTGATAACTCCTACTATGACAAATTTAAGGAACTGCTTGATGAAATTCATATTAAGCATAATTTAATTTTCAGAATTTACTTTGCTTAGCTCTTTTTTAAGCTCCTCTAGGTCTGGCGCCCATTCATCAATTACTGATTGTGAGTCTGAAGCGCTGGGAGCGGATTCTTTTTTGACTTCCGGCTCATCCTTTTCAAGTTCTAACTTGTCATCGAAAGAAAATTTATTTTCCACAATCGGTCCTGATTTTTGAAGAACATTTTCTATTGATCCCCAGTCTGAATCCAAATCGCGCGGAGACACAAGAGTCACTTCATCGCCCGGCTCTACCTTAAAATAGGTGATGGAGGCCAGGAGGACCTTATAAGCTTTGCCTTCGGCCGCTACGAAATAGTTTCCGGAAGAATCTTGGTTCACGATTCCAATCATGCGTTTTCTTTCGACCGGTCCAATTTGTTTATATATGAAAGATCCATCAGGAGTGATGGTGAGTTTTAGCATATCGCCCTCAATCAGTTTTGATTTGGAAGCGTAGTTGGCTGGAACGGGGTATTGTTTTCCGTCGGTTCCAATCATGACTTGTCCGTCAAAAGTCCCTTCCACTACTCGTCCGTCTTCCACTTCTTCTACTTTCTTCTTGCGTCCAACCTTCTTTTTTCCTTCCAACTGAAGAAGCATCGCCTTGGCTCCGGAAAGAGTCTTCTCGGCGTTATATATCATCTCGCGAAGAGCTTGTATCTTTTGATCTTTTTGTTGTTCGTCCATTTTATTTTTTTCGGTTTTTGATTTTTCTTTCAATAATTAAATTATAAAGCTGAAACAAAAACCGCGCAAGTGTTAATATGATTTTTTCTTTGGTATAATCTAGATATAAAGGATAAGAATAAAAATATGAATTATATCAAAAAAGAGTTTTCTAATTTAGCCACGAGTTTTATTAGCGACAAGACCAAAGAAATTCACGCTAGCCTCTATGAAGGCTATGTTAATAATACGAACAAGCTTCTTCAAAATTTCAAGACGCTAGACAAAGCCTCTCCTGAGTATGCTGAGACGAAGAGGCGCCTTGGCTGGGAGTGGAACGGAATGCGACTCCATGAGCTGTATTTCGAAAACTTGGGCGGAAATGGATTGATTGACAAGGAAGGAAAAGTGTTTAAGAATATTACGGAAGCTTTCGGAAGCTTTGAGGCTTGGCAAGAGGACTTCATGGCTACTGCTAAGATGCGAGGGATTGGCTGGGCAATTCTCTATCGGGATGAATCGGGAAGTCTTATTAATTTTTGGATAGATGAGCACGCGACAGGGCATCCCAGTGGCGCGCGTCCAATTTTGATACTAGACGTTTTCGAACATGCCTACTTTCTGGACTTTGGCAAAGACCGAGCGAGCTATGTTGAAAGCTTTATGAAGAATATCGATTGGAGTGTTATTGAGAAAAGACTGGCATAGCCTTTTCGGACTGTAGTATACCGGTAGTACGCGCCCATGGGGTGGGTGTAGACTGGGTTCGATTCCCAGCAGTCCGACTAAATAACGAAAAGCTAGATAGTGAAGAATTAAAAACAAAATAAACCCGACGGGCTGTGGTATAGTGGTATTACGCATGATTCGGGTTCATGTAATCCGAGTTCGATTCTCGGCAGCCCGACAAAGAAAACTTCCCAAGAGGGAGGTTTTTTAGTTGACTCATTTTTATTTTTTTGTTATAATTTTCTGTTGTTTAATTTT
>JBMOKR010000117.1:0-4833 GCA_049324335.1 Patescibacteria group bacterium
ATTATATCCTAATTATATTCGAACTTAATTCGGATATAATCCGTATTCTAATTCGTAGCTTACATTGATTTCCTTCTAAAAATCCGGCTTTTCCAATTTCCTCTCTGATTTTCCAGCCGTTTTCCTTCTTTTTCTGAAATAATATCTTTCTTGCCTTCAATTTTCTTTTCTTCCTCTTCGCCAGATTCCTTATCCTTGGCTTCCTTTTCAATCTTTTTCTTTTCTGCCAACCGAGCTTTTCTTTCTTTTTCCAACTGTTCCTTAGTCTTCCTGTTCTTGCCTTCTTCGATTTCTTCTAGTATCAACTCTATTTTCGAAGTTCTTTTGAGAATAGTCGAAGCCCTTCCAAAAGCTCTTGGCATCCATCTTTTGAGAGTCGGTCCTTCATTCACAATAATCTTAGCCACCTTCAGATTGTCCCTGTCTAATCCTAGATTATTCTCTCCATTGGCCACAGCGCTCGCAATAAGCTTAATCACAAAATCATTAGCCCCCTTGACGCTATTTTCCAATTGGTTAATGGCCTCTTTAGTTTCCAAACCTCGAACAAGGTCGGCCACCAAGCGGACTTTTCTGGGCGCAATTCTTAAATTGTTGAGTTTAGCTGATACTTGCATAAAGCTTGCTGGTAGTTTATTTCTTCTTAGCGTCAGTGCTAGCCTTAGCCGCCTTAGAAGCGTCTAATTCCTTCTGTTTGGCCGCCATTTCGATTTCCTTCTGCATCTTTCCTCCATGTTTTAGGAACTTTCTGGTAGGAGAAAATTCTCCCAACTTATGTCCCACCATCTCTTCTGTCGCATAAACAGGAATGAAATCTTTTCCATTGTGAACTCCAAAAGTGAATCCAATCATTTCCGGAGAAATTACAGCGCTCCTGGACCAAGTCTTAATTACCGACTTGTCTTCCGGTTTTTTGTCCTGAATCTTCTTGATGAGTCTTCCGTCCACAAAAGGACCTTTTTTCAAACTTCGAGTCATATACTAATTTTAATTCGCATTAGCGCTTCTTAGCTCTTCTCTTGACGATAAACTTGTTGCTGTATTTATATTTCTTCCTGGTCTTCTTGCCCAAAGCCGGTTTGCCCCAAGGAGTTTTCGGATGCTTGAGACCAATTCCTTGTCTTCCTTCTCCTCCTCCGTGCGGATGATCAACTGGATTCATAACCGTTCCTCGAACGCCCGGCCTGACTCCCATATGCCTCTTTCTTCCCGCTTTTCCAATCTTAACTGCGCTATGCTCAAAATTACTCACTTGTCCAATAGTAGCATAACATTCACTGCTTATCATTCGGATTTCTCCAGAAGCCATTTTGATTTGAGCCTTGACTCCTTCGACAGCCGTAAGAACTACGCTTGAACCAGCGCTTCTGGCTACCTGCGCTCCTTTTCCTGGAAAAAATTCTACGCTGGAAATAGCTGTCCCGACTGGGATATTCTTCACCATGGTTCGATTGCCTTCCTTTATCGGCGCATCCGGTCCAAAAAATATCTCCTGTCCGGCCTTCATCTGCCCAGTCGCTAAAATATATTTTTTCTCTCCGTCTTTAAAGCTGACAAGAGCAATGAAAGCGCTTCGGCCCGGATCTCTTTCGATAGCGACAATCTTTCCCGGCACCCCCTGTTTCTTCTGGCTAAAATCGACAATTCGGTAGCTTCTCTTGTTTCCTGCTCCCTTATGACGAACAGAAATTTTTCCCAACGATCTCCCAGCTCGACTTTTCTTTCCGACTGTCAAGCCCTTTTCCGGTTTTTTGGCATAATCAACCTGCTCCGATTTGACAATCGACATATTCCTTCTTCCAGCCGTATTTCTTTTGTAAACCTTAATCGCCATATTTATTTCTCATAAAAATCGATTTTGTCTCCTTCTTTCAGGGTTACAATCGCTTTCTTAAAACCGCTCTTCCAGCCTGCTATTTTTCCTTGAACTCGGAATTTTCGAGGCATATTCACGGTATTGACACTTATTGGCTCTACTTTATAGATTTCTTTGACAGCCCTTTCCACCTCTTTCTTAGTAGCTCTTTTGAAAACTTTAAAAATATACTTATTGAGTTCCATAAGCCGGGTGGACTCTTCCGTCACCCAAGGTTCCGCCAAAACACGATAAGCGATATTCCCGGTTTCCAAAACATCTTTCTTTTTTTCTTCCTGAGTCATATATTTAATCCTTCTTATATTTCTCGCTGAGCATCTTAGCTGATTCGCTACTCATTACCAAATTCTTGGTATTTAACATATCAAAAACATTGAGTTGTCCGGTCAGAATATTGCTAACTTTTTCCAAATTGCGAGTATAGCGTCTCAGGTCCTTCTCTTTTGATTCAAAAGACCAAAGAACGCTTCCTTTGAGACCTAGTCCGGCTACAACCTTTCCGTATTCCTTGGTTTTCTTTTCCTTAGCCTCCAGATTATCCAAAACAAACAGATTGCCACCCTTGAGTTTTTCCGCCAAAACCATCCGGATAGCCTGAGCTTTCATCTTTTGATTTATCTTCTGAGAAAAATTCCTGTCCTTTCTCGGACCAAAAACAACTCCTCCCTTTTTCCAAACCGGAGTTCGAACTGATCCGACTCGCGCTCGTCCGGTTCCTTTCTGTCTCCAGGGCTTCTTTCCTGATCCAGCTCGCTCCCCGCGAGTCTTGGTGTGGGCCAAAACCTGGCGTTTATTGGAAGCGATAGCTACATATACTTGATGGACCAAATCTTCGTTCATTGGAACGGCAAAAACACTATCAGAAAGTTCCAATTGCTCCTTCTCTTCTCCTTCTAAATTGTAGACTTTTACTTTCGTCATAGCGCTTATATCAAACCTACTTGGATACTATCTCCACAATACTTCCCGGGATTCCCGGAACCGCCCCCTTGATGCCAATCAGATTCTTCTCCTTATCAATGAGAGCTATTTTGACATTTTTAACAGTCGATCTTTCTCCTCCCATCCTTCCTGCCATCCGCTTTCCTTTGACAACATGTTCCGGAAAACCAGAACCGATGGATCCCGGAGCCCTAAGGTCATGCTTGTGTCCATGAGAGGCCGGAGACCCCTTGAATCCGTGTCTCTTGACCACTCCCTGAAAACCCTTGGCCTTGGAAGTTCCACTCACCCTAACTTTTTCACCTATCTCAAAAATCGAAACGTCTACACTGTCTCCGGTCTGGAGCTGGCTATCTTCCACTCTGAATTCTCGCCGCTCTTCCTTCTTCTTAGTCTTGGACAGTACCAACTGGACAGCGCTATATCCATCTTTTTCCACAGTTCTAAGCGCGCCGGCTTTATTCGGCTCACACTCGACCAAAGTCACATTCTGAGCTCCCGTCTCATCAAATATGGTGGTCATTCCTAATTTTTTTCCGAGTATGAATTTCATATAAATAAAATAAGCTGGCAAAGACCAGCTAAATTCTTTCCTTTAAGAAGAATCTTCGCTAGTTGAGTATCCTATCCCGCATGCGGGAGGGACTTTAACTAGATTCCCAAACTACATCATTTTTATTTCAATATCCACTCCGGCTGGCAAATTCAGATTAGTGAGATTATCAATGGTCTTAGCTACCGGATTCATAATATCGATAAGTCTTTTGTGGATCCGCATTTCATATTGGTCGCGAGATTTTTTATGCACAAAAGTGGACTTATTGACGGTATATTTTCGGATTTCTGTCGGAAGAGGGATTGGTCCGGAAAAATCAGCCCCCGTTCTTTCAGCCGTTTCCACAATCTGCTTGGCCGATTGGTCGATTATCTTGTGATCGTAAGCCTTAATCTTGATTCTAATCTTTGATTTTGCTTCTTCGTTCTTAACCATCTGAGTTTTTAAATTTCACTAATAAAACTTACACTATAACCCCGCCCTTTGTCAAGCAAAGGGCGGGGCAAAGTACAAATTATTTCAGAATCTTGGTTGCGACTCCGGCTCCGACGGTCCGTCCGCCTTCGCGGATAGCAAATCTCATTCCTTCTTCCATGGCGACTGGCGCCCCTAAAGCTACTCTAAAACTTACAGTGTCTCCCGGCATCACCATCTCAGTTCCCTCTGGAAGGAAAACCTCGCCGGTAACATCAGTGGTTCGGATATAGAATTGAGGCTTGTATCCCTTGAAAAATGGGGTATGTCGTCCACCTTCTTCCTTGGTAAGAATATAGACTTCGCACTCGAATTCAGTATGCGGAGTAATGGATCCTGGCTTAGCCAAGACTTGTCCTCTTTCTACATCTTCTTTCTTGGTACCTCTGAGAAGTACTCCGGCATTATCTCCAGCTTGACCCTTATCGAGCGATTTATTGAACATCTCGATTCCAGTCACAACAGTTTTGGCAGTAGGCTTAAGTCCGACAATTTCTACCTCTTCATTGATATTAATCATTCCTCTTTCGATTCTTCCAGTAACCACAGTACCACGTCCTTCAATGGAGAAAATGTCTTCAATCGGCATCAGAAAATCCTTGTCAGTCTCACGAACCGGATCAGGAATCTTCTCATCAAGAGCTGCAATTAAGTCAAAAATTGGCTTAGAAGCTTCTTCTTCGGCTCCCTTGGATTCAAGAGCCTTAAGGGCTGATCCGCGGATAACTTTGGCATTGTCGCCGTCAAATTCATATTTGGTCAAAAGCTCCCTAACTTCAGCTTCCACCAAATCAACCAACTCAGGATCATCCACCATGTCTACCTTATTAAGGAAAACGACGATTTCTGGCACTCCTACTTGCTTGGCCAAAAGGATGTGCTCGCGGGTCTGAGGCATCGGACCATCCGTAGCTGCTACCACTAGGATAGCTCCGTCCATCTGAGCTGCTCCAGTAATCATATTCTTGATATAGTCGGCATGTCC
>JBMOKR010000118.1:0-4832 GCA_049324335.1 Patescibacteria group bacterium
GTATTCGTCGATGATTCTGCCTACGCCCAAATTGAAAAAAAGCGCTCCCAGAAAGATTCCTCCCAGAACGCTTCCGGAAAGAATGACAAAGGGATTTTTCTTGTATCCTCGTTTAGTATTTCTAAAATTAAAATAAGCCAGCGCAAAAAAAATCAAAATTAAAGCCACCCAGACATATGGCAGTGACAAAAGAATATTTTCCCAAAATCCACGCCCCATCCTGTCATAGATATCCCAATCAGTATAGGAAACTAAATAGAGAACCACGCTCACAGCCAGAGCGCCCAAAAGAGCAAATCCTAAGTAAGCCGAAATCAGCAAGAAGTTTTTGAGAGAAAACTTCCATTTTGGCTCCGGATGAATATTGTCTTTTTCTATCTTATCTATTATCTTGTCGCTGATATTTTCCATAATATTTAATTAAACCTTTATCGAATTTTTATCCATAGTTTCTAGCATTTCCTTCTTAGCTCGACTAAGGAGAGTTGCCACCGTTCCCATGGGCTTCTCCAGAATATCTGAGATTTCTTCATAGCTTTTATCTTCAAAAAACCTAAGTAATAAAACTTCCCGACTCTTTTTGGATATCTTTTTAAGTGTCTTTTGAACTTCCTCCGCGTCTCCCCTGATTTCCAGCTCCCTGGACAGATTTTCCGAGCTGGGCAAGTTAATAAGTTTCATTTCTTCATCTTGAGACAGGACTCTTTCGCGATTCTTATTTTTCCTCCAAAAGCTCACCGTTCGGTTGTGGGCAATCCGATAAATCCAAGAAGAAAACTTAAGATCCCGGTCAAAATCATTGAGGTTTCTATAGACACTCAAAAATATATCCTGGAGAAGATCCTCGGCGTCTTCCCGACTCAGACGCGAAAGGCGGAGAACATAGAAAAACAGACGCTTTTCATACCGTCCTACCAGGATCCTGAAAAAGGCTGGGTCTTTGAGAGACAGGGAGACCAGCTCTTCGTCGGTCTTTTTCTCCATTTCCTTTTCTGCCATCATCGCCTTATTCTTACGCAAGATAAATTTTTTTATTTCAAAGCCATTCTGGAGTAATCTTCTCTAATTTCCGAGCTTTAGGATTATATTTCAAAAGCATCTCCCATATCCCCTCTTCTAGAGATTTCCTACTGGGCGCTTTCCCATAACTCCTGACCAAAATACTTGGTCCGGGAACTTCTCTAGATTGGACTAGCAAGTCCTTCCCGTTTCTAAGCTCTTTAAGTTTCAAATTTTCTCCCGCATCTCTCCCTATAACAAAATGAACTCCATCATTAAAAATATGCCGACCGATTTTTAAGATTTCTATTTCTTCGGAACCCGCTCCCGGATTGATCTCAAGAAGCGTCTTGAGTTTTAAGGAGAATTCTTTTTCTGTAAGCTTGCACCCGCCAGAGGGTGTTGGAAAGTTTTTGATGTGGTATTTTTTAGCGAGAGCTAGTTGCCTGTCGCGACCTCGGCCGGTCAGGTCCAAAAGTTTTTCCCGATCAACTTTTCCTGATTTTTCAATTTCCGTTTCCGGAAGCAGTTTGGCTGAAAGTGGGCGGAGAAGTTTTCCAGCGAGGCCCGCTTCTTTTTCCACGATAAATAATGATTGTTTGTTTTGGCTCATCGGTCGCTCGCCCAAAACTTCCCCAGTGGCTAAAAAATCAAACTCGCCTTTTCTCATCTCCGCTTTAGCCAAACGGAACATGAGCGCGTGGCAATCGATACAAGGATTCATATTTTTCCCAAATCCGTGCTTGGGATTTTTCATCATCTTGAGATGTTCCCGGGAAAAATCTTTGACGATTAACCTTATCCCGATTTCTTTGGCTGACTTTTCCGCCGTTTCCGCGCCGAAAAAAGGACTCACGAATGTTAGCCCCACGACTTCAATTCCCTGCTCCTCCAATATTTTCACAGCCAGCATTGAATCCAACCCGCCGGAAAAGAGAACCAAGGCTCTGGGTTTTTGTAATTTCTTTTTCATAAGTCAAAGAAGTATAACATCAAATACCTATCTAATCAACAAAAAAACTCCCTTTTGAAAGGAAGTTTTTTGTTAAAAAGAATCTGCCTATTTCACTTCCCGAAACTTCTCTTTCGGCGCCCCACAGACTAGACAAGTATCCGGCGCAACATCCGAAGCCGTGTATCCGCAGACCTGGCAGACAAAGTAGGCTTGTTCTTCAGTATCACTCCCTTCTGCTACTTTTTCCAGCGCTTTCTTGTACATCTCCGCGTGGAATTTCTCTACTTTCCCAGCTTGCTCAAAGCCTCGCTTGGCCGTTTCTTCCTTCTCTTCTTCGGCCATTTCCACAAATTCCGGATACATACTTTCGGTTTCGTAATTTTCTCCAGCAATAGCTGTTTCCAAATTCTCGCGTGTCGATTTGATTTCACCTAAATTCCTGAGGTGATTCACGGCATGGACCGTCTCGCTTTCGGCCGCCGCCCGGAAAAGTTTAGCCACGCCGGGCATATTCTCATTCTCAGCTTTTTTGGCAAAAGCCAGATATTTCCGATTAGCCTGCGACTCGCCGGCAAAAGCCGCTTTCAAATTTTCTTGTGTTTTCGACATAGGTTTTGTCTTTCAAAATTATACTTTTATTGTACCACATCTAATCATCTTCTACCGCGCAGTTGTCGCAGATCGGAGGAATTTCCTTTGTCCCGGGACGCCCAGCTTTCTTCCAAGCCTGAAAGCTATTGAAACGAGAAGTATCCACGACGACGATCTTTTCCTCTTTGACGATTTTTCGAGAAGAACGGGAATAATAGACCAGGCATTTGGGCTTTTTGACCCAAGAAAGAGCCTTGGAAAGTTCAAAGAGGTCAGCCACTGCGCAGTCGAGATTCTTTTCAAATTCAGAAAAAGCACCTACTTCAAAAATCATGTTCACATTACCGCTCTGGTCGTTGATAATGATATCCGCTTCCACATAGCGCTTACTTTCCGGTCCGCCAACTCTGACATAACGCCCGATCTCTATACAATAGAGAGGATATTTGAGCTTTTCAATCAGCTTGATATAGAGCTGGGCCTTGATAAGTTCTTCTTCCTTATGCCTAAGTTCCATATTATCTTTTTCCGAGGACAGATAGACCACCTTAGATTCATCTCGGATAACAAATACTTTAGGAAAGACCTGGGGATTTTCAGCAATATAGTTCCGACGCGCCTTGTCTGCCACCCACATTTTTCTTTCTGATTCAGAAAGCGCCCCCCAAACGTTTTTAGAAAGCTCTCTTGACCGCTCCGAAACCAGATATTCAAATTTTTCCGCCGAAAGGATGACGGCCTTGGGCTTTCCTCTTTCGGTCAAGGTGTAATAGATGTTGGGTTTTTGGACTTCCTCAATGATTGAGAAGATGTTTTTCCGGCCTTCTGAAACCGAAAGAGTGTTTTTGCTTTTCATGTTTTTATCTACAAATTACTAATTATTTACGAATATACGAATGTACAAATTTGGGATTAGTATATTTGTACAGATTCGTAATTAGTAGCGTTTTATTTCATCCAACCCTCACACTTGAGGCTTAAAAATGAATTGGACGTAACAATCACATGATCGACGACTTCGATCCCCATAATCTTTCCGGCCTCTTGGAGCCTCTTGGTGATTTCCACATCATCGTCTGACGGCTCTGTGTCTCCCGACGGATGATTGTGAGAAAGAAGTATCTGAGCGGCGCTGTGACGGACCGCCGGTTCAAAAACTTCCCGCGGATGAACCAGGCTGGCATTCAAAGTGCCGATGGAAATTATTTCCTTCTGGATCTCCTGGTTCCGCGCGTCCAAGAAAAAAACCACAAAATGTTCTCGCTTGTTATCCCGAATATCCCGGAGATTTTCAAAAACATCCTTGGGCGACAAAATCATCTCGGTCTGCTTGTCTTTCAAAAATCTTTTTCCCAGTTCAAAGCAGGCGATAATTTCGGCTGCTTTAGCTTTTCCGAGACCATAGGTTTTCTCCAAATCCTTGAAACTGGCCTCCAAAATTTTTCCTCCGCAAAACTTCCTGAGAACTTTCCTGGAAATTTCCAAGACGTCTTTTTCCTTGGTCCCGTTTTGAAGAAGAACTGCCATAAGCTCCGCATCAGAGAGCTTTTCCGGACCGTATTTTTCCAGCTTCTCCCTCGGCCGGTCGATCCGAGGAATGTTTTTCATCTTCGCCATATTTTTGTTTTGTACATTTTTAAGTTTCTCCTGATGATATTTTATCATTTTTGTTTTCAGGCGTCAAAAAAACAGCCGACTGACTGTTTTTCAAAAAAGTAATTCCCATTTAAAACTGCTCTCCTTGAAGGGAAGAATTATTTTTGTTTATGTAGTTTCTTCCATAAAAACCACCCGCCATAAATCAAAACTATTAAAATCCAATTCGGAAAGAAAATCACCGGACTGCCCCAACTGATTCCATTCAAATGAAAATCAGAAACCGGCCAAAGAAAAGGCGTCGGAAAAAATTGGTCGCTATGTGAGGGAATATCCACCAAGATATGGATCCCCCAGGCCAGAAGCGGCCAAAATGGTTTTCGACGGATTATCCAGACCGAAATAAAAACTAAAGCAAAAATTACTAAACTATGAGTGATGTCATAAAGAATTGATACGAACTCAGGAATGGCCGAAACTGGAGGCGGTCCGGATTGCCAATCGGGACGTTCATAAATTCCCAGGAGATTAAGCACCATAAATATTCCGAACGACAAAGCATCCGGAGTGATGCCAATCAAAAAAGCAAACCAAAAATATTTTTTGTTCGTGTTGCTGAGAAACGGCGCGCTTCCGTAGAGGCCATGAGATAATACGTCCATAAATTTCTTGTCATTCCTGTCCCCCCTTG
>JBMOKR010000119.1:0-4819 GCA_049324335.1 Patescibacteria group bacterium
TCCTCGCCATCCAATATAATTATGATGGAAAACCCATCAATGGAGTCCATGAGTCCAGCATGATAGGGCTTGCCCCTATGCTCTTTATAGAACTCCTGGGCTTGTTCGGGAGTGATTCTGATTGTCTCCTTCAAGATAGTTTTGAGTCCGAGCTTGCCATACTCGGAGAGAGCTCGCTCAACAAGGAGAATCCGTTGACGAGGGCTGTTGTCGGTCAGGGCGTGGGCTTTGATGATGATCAGCGTTCTCTCGACTTCGGGCATGGTTTCCTCCTTTGCCCAAAAGATTTCCTTGGAACTGTTTTTGTTTTGGATTATAATTTAGCATTTTGGTCTTCCAAAGTCAATATTTGGCTTAAAAAGGACTTAACAAGACTGATTTTTCGTGTTAAAATCGAAAAGTAAATAAATTGAAAAAAAGTATGATCTTAGGCATTCAAGAGCTACACAAGTTGGTTAAAGAACAAAATCTGGTTGAGGGTCTCTGCGATCGGGAAATTAACAATCCCGAAGGAGCGGGATTCGACTTGAGATTGGGTGAAGTTTTTGAGCTCTTGGGCGACGGATTTTTGGGAGTGGAAGAACGTCAGACTCCGGAAGCAAAATCTCTGGCTAAATATGATCCTGAGAAGATCGATGATGAGAACTTCTTTATTTTTGAGCCAGGAAGATATTATCTCATCAAGACTATCGAAAAGGTCAATCTGCCCGTGACACTTTCGGGGGCTATTTTTTCAAGAACTACCATATTTCGTTCGGGCCTTGGACTTTTTAATGGTGTCGTTCAGCCAGGATATTGCGGTGAGTTAACTTTCGGAATTTGTAATTTAGGAAAAAGCAATATCAAGATTTCTTTCGGAGCGCGCGTAGCGCATATTGTCTTTAATGAAGTTTTGGGAGAAGGTAATCAGTATCGGGGCCAGTGGCAGGGAGGTCGTGTCTCGACCGGAGGCAAAGAAACGCAGATATAATATTTATGAAAAAAGGAAAGCTTATTGTTATTGATGGTACAGATGGAAGTGGAAAAGCTACTCAAACCAAGGAGCTGGTCAAGAGGCTAAGAAGAGAGGGTTTAAGGGCGAGGTCGATTGATTTTCCTAGGTATTGTGATAATTTCTTCGGTAGATTTATCGGAGAATGTTTGGCAGGTCTTCACGGAGACTTTTCCTTGGCCAGCCCTTATGTTGCTTCAACTTTTTTTGCGGCCGATCGCTTTGAATCTAGCAAAATTATACGAAAATGGATTGAGGACGGATATATTGTTGTGACTGATCGATATGTAAGCGCCAATCAGATTCATCAAGGCGGGAAGATTAAAAGCCCTAAAGAAAGAAAAAAATTTTTAGAGTGGTTGGAAAAAATGGAGTTCGAAATATTCCAAATTCCAAAGCCAAGCGCCATAATTTTTCTGGATGTGCCCATAAAAATTACTCAAGATTTATTAAAAAATAAAAAGAAGGAAAAGCGAAGGTATTTGAATGGCAATGGCGATTTGCATGAAAATAGTCCGAGCCATCTTCACGCTGCCAGAAAGAGCGCTATTAGAATGGTCAAAGATAAAAACAATTGGATTAGTATAAATTGTGTGAAGAGCGGAAAGCTAAAAAGTGTAACCGAAGTAGCCGAGGATATTTGGCAAGAAGTAAAAAGTGTCTTATAATTCTTTCGTCATGGATTTCAACGAATATCAAAAAAAGTCCAGAAAAAGCTTCATTTACCCCAAGCCTGGCAAGAATCTGATCTTTCCGGTGCTGGGACTTTGCGGAGAATCGGGAGAAGTGGCAGAAAAAGTGAAAAAGCTTATCCGCGATAAGGGTAGCAGGATTGACAATTCTACTAAAGAAGGGCTCAAAGAGGAGTTAGGAGATGTCATCTGGTATGTTTCTCAGATTGCCAGTGAGCTTGAAATTCCTCTGGAAGAAATAATCAATAAAAATATCCAGAAAATATCCGACAGGAAGAAGCGAAAAGTTCTTCATGGAAGCGGAGACAGGAGATAGGACATTATGGGTAAATACAAGGCGACAATTGGAATGGAAGTGCATGTGGAACTAAAGACGGATTCCAAGATGTTTTGCCGTTGTAGGAATGGATTAGGACAGGAGAGAGAACCGAACAAGAATATCTGTCCTCTTTGTACCGGACAACCTGGAACGCTTCCAGCTCCCAACGAAAAGGCTATCCGCTTTGTGCAAATGGCCGGTTTGGCGCTCAACTGCGAACTCAGTCTTAAGAGCAAATTTGACCGCAAGAACTATTTCTATCCCGATCTTCCCAAGGGATATCAGATTTCCCAGTATGACCAGCCTTTTTGTGGCATGGGGCATTTGGATGTGAACGGCAAGAAAATCGGAATTACCCGGATCCATATGGAAGAAGACACAGGAAAACTTATCCACCCAAAAGGCGTGAATTATACCCTGGTGGATTTTAACCGTTCCGGAGTTCCACTTATGGAATTAGTTACTGAACCGGATTTTGAAAGCGGAGAAGAGGCCCGTCTTTTTTGCCAGAAACTCCAGCAGATCTGCCGATATCTGGGAATATCCGATGCGGATATGGAAAAAGGCAACATGCGCTGCGAGGTTAACTTGTCGCTTTACAAAGAAGGCGAAGATAAATTGTCTGGAACAAAAGTGGAAGTTAAGAATATCAACTCTTTCAAGTTTGTTGAAAAAGCGGTGAATTATGAGATTGAAAGGCAGACTGAGGTTCTCGAGAAAGGAGAAAAGGTGGTCCAGGAAACCCGAGGCTTTGATAGCAATCGAAACATTACTGTCTCACAGAGGATGAAAGAATCGGCCCACGACTATCGCTATTTTCCTGAGCCGGACATTCCTCCATTTGAATTTACGTCCGATTATATCGAAGAACTCCGGCGAAGCCTTCCAGAACTTCCCGATCAGAAAAGCCAAAGATTTTTGGAGGAATACGGTCTTCCGCTTCCGGATGTCGAAATCCTGACTTCTGACAAGGAACTGGCTGACTATTTTGAGCAGGTAGTTTCTGAAATCAAAGAAAAGATAGGATGTCAAGAAACTAAGTGTTCCTTGGAAAAGGCTTTAAAATTAGCTTCGAATTACATTATTGTCGAGCTTAGGAAGCATCTAGCAGAGAACGGACAGACAATTAAGGATTTGAAGATTACTCCGGAAAACTACGCTGAGTTTGTGGTGATTGTAGGAGAAGGAAAAATCAATTCTTCGGCGGCCCAAGCTGTGCTTCTGGAAATGTATCAGAAAGGCCAGGATCCGTCGCAGATAATCGAAGAAAAAGATTTGGGACAGATGGAGGATGAAAGCGAGACGGAAAAGATCGTCGACGAAATATTAGCCAAGAATCAAAAATCGGTTGAGGATTACAAGAATGGCAAGACTAACGCATTCCAATTTCTGATAGGACAGATAATGTCGGCTACAAGAGGAAAAGCCAATCCGGGAGTGGTAGCGGAGATTCTTAGGAAAAAGTTAGAGTAAGAACTTCCCAACTTCTTTTTCAATGGCGCTATACTTTGAAAGCCAAATAATTCTTTTGTCTTTAGAAAACCAAGTCATCTGGCGTTTGGCATAATCTTTTTCAGCTTGGAAAACTTTTTCAAAAATTTCGTCTTTAGTTACCCTGTTAAATTCCGCCTTTAGCGGACGCCGCTTCGTGGCGTATTTAACTGGGTGAACTTCTTCTTGAAAATACTTGGCGATCCAAAAGTATCCTAGACCGAATTCTTCTATCCTTTTCCAGGAAAGCCTATGGTCTTTGCGCAAATTTTCCACTTCCTCAATCATTCCGGCGCGGAATCTTTTTTTGAGTCTTTCTTCTATCCTTTTATGGAGTTCATCTTTCGGCCAAGAAATTCCGATTTGGAGAAAATCATAACTTCTTACCTCACCCCAACCCTCTCCTTCTAAAGGAGAGGGAGCTGGAAGGGTGGGAACCTTGCCCAAGGTCTGACAAATTTCTATGGCTCGGATAAGGCGGACTTTATTTTTTGAATCGATTTTTTCAGCTCTTTCTGGATCAATTCTTTTCAATTCCTGAAATAATTCTCCAGCTGATTTTTTGGCGAGTTTTTCCCTGAGCTTCCAGTCTGGTTTTACTTCCGGGTACGCTACATTATCTACCAGGGCCTTAATCCAAAAACCGGTCCCACCGCAGATAATCGGAACTTTTTTGCGCTTTAGGATATCAGTGATTATTTTCTCGGCTTTTTTCTTGAACTGTCCGGCGCTCCAGCGAGTTTTGGGACTTACGATATCCAGCATATGATGAGGCGCCATTTTCTGCTCAGTTTTGGTTATCTTGCCAGAACCGATGTCGAGATGCCGGTAAATTTGCCGGCTGTCGGCTGAGATAATTTCCCCATTGAATTTCTGGGCCAGCTTAATGGCTATGTCTGACTTTCCGCTGGAAGTCGGTCCCAGGATGACAATAACTTTTTCTTTGGGGATTCGAGCTTCCAAATTCCAAGCGCTAGCTCCGGTTATTTCCGCTTCCACGAAATTCCCGACAAGGTTTTTTAAATTTGATACTATCTTCACATTCTTTCCGGTCCGAGTTCGGCCAAAATAGCCCTCTCCCTTTTTCTTGTCAATGAGTATTTCTAAAGTTTTTCCTAGGTATTTTTGATTGTTTTCAAAAGCCGTTTTCTTTAGAATTTCATTCAATATATTTTCTCGGCGGGCTTTTTCTGGTTTTGAAACACTATCTTTGAGTTTCCAGGCGGCCGTTCCGGGTCGGGGAGAGTACTGGCCGAAAAAGACCATATCATATTGTACTTTCTTCATTACTTCCGCTGATTTTTCGAATTGTTTTTTAGTTTCGCC
>JBMOKR010000120.1:0-3833 GCA_049324335.1 Patescibacteria group bacterium
ACAGAGAAAAGCGGAGCACGCGCTCTTAGCAGAAAGTCTTTTAGACAAGATAAATGAACGGGCCAGAAAGATTCTGAAAAAACGTTTCGGGCTTTCAGGCAAGAAAAAGGAAACCCTCGAAAAGATCGGGAAAGATTTTGGCATTACTCGGGAAAGAGTTCGGCAGATAATTGCCGATTCTTTTCGGCGGATAAACAAACTTAGAAATGAGAAAGAAGTTTCCGATTTTCTCAAAAAAGTCGTTTTTACACTTGAAAAAAGAGATGGTATAATTAGTCAGGAAGAAGCCCTCCGGGAATTGGCTGGAAATGATGCCGGAGAGATGAATGCTTTCTCTTTCCTCGTTAGGTGCTTTCCCGAAATCGAGACTGTGGAGAGAGAAAATTTCATCCGTCCATCTTGGGCTCTTAGGAGCGTTTCCTTGGAAAATATCAGAAAAATTGAAGAAGCGGCTCTTTCTTCTCTGGAAAAAGAACAGCGCCCGATGACTTTAGGGAAGCTTTCTGGTCTCATCGAGAAATCTTTAGAGAATAGGTTTAAAACGGAACAAATAAGCAATTGGCTCAAAGTTCTTTCTCGAGTAATGGCCAATAGTTTTGGCAAATGGGGAATTGCCAAGTGGAGTGAGATTCAGCCCAAAAATACTCGCGATAAGATATATCTGGTTCTCAAGGAAAATAAGAAACCCCTTCATTTCAGAGAGATTGCCAAGAAGATTGATTTGTTCGAGTTATCCAAGAAAAAGGCTCATCCTCAGACTGTACACAACGAGCTTATCAAGGACAAGCGATTTGTTCTAATCGGACGAGGCATATATGCTATTGCTGAGTGGGGATATTCAAAAGGAACGGTAAGGGATGTTTTGGAAAGCATCCTCAGGGAGCGGGGAACGCTAGAACGAGAAGCCATTTTTGAAGAGGTTTTCAAACAGCGAAAAGTCAAAAAAGCTACCGTTATGATAAACCTGAACAATTCAGAGATATTTTCCAAGAAGGGGAATAGTTATAGCCTTAGAAAATAATAGCCGGGCGAGGAGGAAAAATAAAAAATACATAAAATTCAAACAATGGAAGCATTTGTAGGTATTGTTCAAATGTTGAAAGTCATAGGCCTGGGATTCGTCTGTTTCTGGTGGATTGTTTTGCCTGTGGCTTTTTTTTATATCTTCAAAACCATTTGGTTTGATTATGTCTATGCCTATTCTAAGTGGTCATATTTTGGCAAATTGGACTATATTCTCTTGGAAGTTATTCCTCCCCGCGAAATTGAAAAAAGTCCCAAACTTATGGAACCGCTTTTTTGGGGCATGGCCGGAGTGCTTACGACTTATAATACTTTTGATGTCTGGATAGACGGAAAAATTACTAATCGCTTTGCGTTGGAATTTGTCGGAAGGGAGGGAGAGATTCATTTCTATATCCGGACGGAAAAAAACTTTAGAAATCTCATCGAGGCTCAGATTTATGCTCAGTATCCGGAAGCCCAAGTAAAAGAGGTAGAGGACTACGTCAAGGATTTCCCCAAAGTCATTCCCAACAAGGACTGGGATCTTTGGGGGACGGATATGCAGTTTGTTATGCCAGACATCTATCCGATTAAGACTTATGAAAAATTCGAGGAAGATATCACCGGAAAGATGATTGATCCAGTCGGAGGGATGGCAGAAGTGATGGGGACGCTTGGCCCGGGCCAGCATATTTGGATGCAATATATTATTGAGCCTTTGCACGAAGTGGCCCAATGGAAACAAGATGGGGCTGATGAAATCAAGAAACTGGCCGGAAGGGCTTTGGCTTCGAAGAAAGGAGTCTTTGGGGATTTGAAAGACGTCTTGACTCATGTCCACAAAGGTCTTTTCGCTCCAGTTGAGTTTCCTGGCGCCCCCAAGGCCAACGAACAGCCCTTGGAATTTCGCCTGACTCCAGGAGAAAAAGAACTTTTGAAAGCAGTGGAGTCCAATCTGGGACTTAATCATTTCAAGACCAAGGTGCGGTTTATCTACTTGGGGCGGAGAGAAAACTTTTCCAAAGGCTATGTCTCGGCTTTTATGGGAGCTTTCAAACAGTTCAATGACTTGAATCTTAATAATTTCAAACCGCATGACAAAAGCAAGACTTATGCCAACTTCGTATTTAGAAAGACACGAGCAGATTTTAGGAAAAGAATGATTTACCGGCGCTATAAGAGTCGGAATATGGATGGCCAGAACTTATCTTTTTCTCTCCGCGAGCTGGCGACCCTGTTCCATTTTCCGGATATGGATGTCAAGACTCCGGCGGTGCCAAGAGTGGATTCAAGGCGTGGTACCGCTCCATCTAATTTGCCGATACAATAGTTTTTGGTTTATAGTTATTAGTTTTTAGAATTTTTTATTCTATTTCAAAAATCTAACTATAAACTAAAAACCACAAACTAAAAACTATAAAATGTCTGAGATAAATTTTTTCGCCAAAACCAATTTTAGGAATCAGGAACGGATTTTCGGTATTAAGCGCGATGATAGGCGTCGGCACATGTATGTAATCGGAAAGACTGGAATGGGAAAATCCAACATGTTGGAGAACATGGCTATCCAGGATATCCGAAACGGCGAGGGTGTTTGCGTTGTCGATCCGCATGGAGAATTCGCTGAAAAGATGCTCCGAGCCATTCCGGACGAAAGAGTGAATGATGTTGTCTATTTCAATCCGGCTGACAGCGAATTTCCTATCGCCTTTAATATTTTAGAAGCGGTTGATGAGGACAAAAAAAATCTGGTGACGTCAGGCATGATGGGAGTCTTTAAAAAGATTTGGCCGGATGTCTGGAGCGCCCGGATGGAATATATCTTGAACAATACGATTTTAGCCCTTTTGGATTATCCTGGTTCAACCATGCTGGGCGTGAACCGGATGATGTTTGACAAAGATTTTCGGAAGCGGGTCTATCCTAAGATTAAGGATCCAGTAGTCAAGTCTTTTTGGGTTAATGAATTTGATGAATGGGAAGATCGTTTCCGAAAAGAAGCTGTAGCGGCTATCCAGAATAAGGTGGGCCAATTCCTGTCTTCTTCTGTCATCCGGCACATTGTAGGACAGCCCAAGTCGACCATTGATATGCGAGATATCATGGATAATCGGAAGATTCTGATCGTTAATCTTTCTAAAGGTCGAATCGGTGAAGATGCTATGCGTCTTTTGGGAGGAATGATTATCACCAAGATTCAACTGGCCGCCATGGGACGTGTGGATATGCCAGAAGAAGAGCGGAAAGATTTTTATCTCTATGTCGACGAATTCCAGAATTTTGCTACCGAATCTTTTGCCAACATATTGTCGGAAGCCCGTAAATATAAATTGAACCTTGTTTTGGCGCACCAATATATCAACCAGCTAATATTTGATGGAAATTCAACTGTTCGGGATGCTGTTTTTGGAAACGTCGGAACAATTGCCGCTTTTCGAGTAGGAGCAGATGACGCTGAGTATCTGGAAAAAGAATTTGAGCCGGTGTTTATGATGAATGATATTGTTAATCTTCCCAAATACCAGGTCTATCTCAAACTTATGATTGATGGGATTGCCGGGGATGCTTTTTCCGCCACTACTTTGCCTCCAGCCAATTTGGAGGATACCAAAGATAGCGAAGAAAAAGTAATCCGAATATCCCGAGAGAGATATGGTAAATCTAGGGAGAAAGTTGAAGAAAAGATTGCTCGTTGGAGCGGAATGGAAGTTTTCAAAGAAGAATTAGAAAAAGAGCCGGACAGGATGCTTAAAGAAAGCGCGCTTTCTGCGGAGAAAGGGGAGGAGAAGAAGGAGAAAGTTCAGAAAGAAAATCCCCCCAAAGATGAG
>JBMOKR010000120.1:3843-4801 GCA_049324335.1 Patescibacteria group bacterium
AAGCCCTAATTTTGGAAGAGAAGACAGACGAAAAAGGTCGGACTTTGTATAAGACGGTCTGCGACACTTGCGAGGAAGACATCTGGGTGCCTTTTCCGCCTGATCCCGAGAAGCCAGCTTTTTGTAAGGAGTGTCTCAAGGATTATCAGCGTCTTAGAGAAAGGACTCGACTAGAGGAGCAAAGGATGAGAGAAGAATCTGCAGGAGGGGCTTCTGGGCCGCAGGTGGTAGCTCGGATTTCCCAAGAAAAACCACTCAATCTTTCCCAAATCAGACATATTGGCCCAAAAAGATTCAAAGATAGGAAGAAAAGTTAAATAAGCAAGAGTTGCGCCCCGATGTTAATTCGGGGCGCTTTTTTCTTGATTTTTGTCGGTTTCTCTGTTAGAAAAGAATGTATGGAAAAACGAAAAAAAGTTGTTTTAGCTATGTCGGGAGGAGTAGATTCTTCTGTGTCTCTAGCGCTTCTTATCGGCGCCGGTTTTGAAGTGAAAGGAGTTCATTTCCGTATCAAGAAAAAGAGTTTCAGAGAGGATGAGAAAATGGTCCTGGAAGTGGCTAAAAAATTCGGGGTGGAGGTTAAGATTATTGATAAGCGGAAGGATTTCGAGGAGTCTGTCGTTAGCTATTTTTTGGAAGGGTATAAGAAAGGAATTACGCCCAATCCTTGCGTTTTTTGTAATAAGAATTTCAAGTTCAAGTGGCTTCTCGGGGAGATGAAAAAAGAGAAAGCCGACGCAGTGGCAACGGGACACTACGCCCGCCTTCGGCGGGAATTTCCAATTTCCAATTTCCAACCCGCCTGCCGGCGAGGCAGGTTTCCAAATAAGTCAAAAGAGCAAGCCTTAAGAGGTGGTGGACATTTCGTATTATTTGAAGCAATCGACAAGACCAAGGATCAGTCATATTTTCTCTACACTTTGAATCAAAAAGAACTTTCCAGGATAATTTTTCCGCT
>JBMOKR010000121.1:0-621 GCA_049324335.1 Patescibacteria group bacterium
TTTTTCTTAGAGTCAAAATTAATTCCTTTTTTCTTCGTCCTCCTTTTTCTCTTCTTCCTGTTTTTTTTCTTCCTCACTATCGGCCTGCATAGCAAATTCTCTCAACTTGTGAGTAGCCTGAAAGGCGTCTAGGTCTTTCTGCTCAAATTCTTCAGTTGGTTCTATGTGATAGTATTCCAAAAGAAATCTGAGGATTTCTCCACAAGCCGGAGCAGCGCTGGATTCGGCCCATTCTACTGTTTTAGGATTGTTTATTCTTACAACCACCACGAAGCGCGGATTATCAGCTGGAGCTAATCCCACAAATGATCCCACATTCACTCCTTCTTCATAGCCCTTCTTTTCAGTGCTAGCCACTTGAGCTGTTCCGGTTTTTCCTCCGACCAAATATCCTGGCACTCCGGCTCTTTTACCATGGCCATTTTTGACCACACTCACTAACATGGAAATTAGATCACGTGAAGCTTCCTTAGAAATCACCCGCCTCACTTCCTTGGGGGCCACCTCTTCAATTTCACCACCACTTTTCATGATCTTATCAATAATCTGCGGTTTCATCAAAACTCCTCCATTGGCAATAGCGCCGTAGGCTGAAGCTAATTGAATCGGAGTAACCGTAAT
>JBMOKR010000121.1:631-4739 GCA_049324335.1 Patescibacteria group bacterium
AATCCCTTGTCCAAAAGAAGCCGTAAAAAATTGAATGTCGCTCTTCAAATTTTTGAGATTATTTATGTTGCCCGGGCTTTCTCCTAATGTTTCCACTCCTGTAAGCTCTCCAAATCCGAACCTTTTTATATAATCTGAAAAATTTTTATTGCCTATTTGTTGCTCAGCAAAAATCACCCCGGTATTTAGAGAATTTTCCAAGACCTGAGTCATGGTTTGCTTCCCGTAAGATTTGAAATCTGAGTTTTTTATCGCATAGCCAGCCTCGTTAACCACTCCTGTATCGACATAAGTGGTTTCTGGAGTCACTTTCCCGCTATCTAGAGCCGCTGCCATCGTAATGGGTTTGAAAACACTTCCCGACTCATAGGCGCTAGAAACAGCCAAGTTACGAAAGACCGCAATGTCTTCCACCTTGGAATAGTCGTTGGGATCAAAGTTGGGATAGGTTGCCATAGAAAGTATCTTCCCGCTTCCCGGTTCAATTACCAACATCGTTCCACTATCAGCCTCATATTGCCTGACTGCCCCCTCTAGGACTTTTTCTGTCTCAAATTGAACAATGTGATCAATTGTAAGCACCAGAGAATCGCCATCCTTAGCTTCTTCTAAATCTCTTTTTCCGATTGTTATCCAACGCCCTGAAGCATCCCGATTCTGGGATATTTGTCCCATTTTACCCTTGAGACTTTCTTCAAAATAGGCCTCTAGTCCGTAGCGTCCGACCAGCTCATCTTCTTTCCAGCCAACAAAGCCTAAAACAGTCGAGGACAGTTCTTTCCCAGGATAATAGCGATAGGTTTCTGGAAGCAATTCAATTCCCTTAATCTTTCTCTCCCTAATTTTCCCAATTTCTTCATCACTCAGCCGATGCTTCAGCGCTTCGTAGACATCCTCCTTATCAGATATTTTTCTTTTTATTTCCTCCCGATTTAGGCCAAGAGCCGAACTTAAAAAATCAGCTGCTTCTTCTACATTCTCAATATCTCGCGGAACAGCATAAGCCATTTTAGCTTCCCGATTGATAGCTACCGGAAAGACTCCGTCCTTTTCCCGAAGATATATTTCTCCTCTCTTGGGAAAAAGCTTTTGAAAAACGGAGTGTTGATCTTTGGCTAAAAGCTTGTAATCAGAATAGGAAATGGCCTGGAGAAAATAAAGTCGGAAAACTACTGCGCCAAAAAGCCCCAGGGTTATAAGGAATAAAAAATAAACCCTTCTTGAATGAGGGTTTTCACTGGAAAGGGAGCCAAGACCCCCTTGCGAACAAGACCTGTTTTTCCCCTTATAAGTCATACTATTTCATAGCCAAAGGTCCGTCTTTTTCTATATACGAAATATTGGAACAATTAACAAGATTCAAATCTTTGACTTCTTTTTCCAGATTATACATCGACTTAAGCTCGGTTTCTTTAAGCTTGAGGTTTTTTCTTTCTTCTTGTAAATCATCAATCCTGGTCTCAATTTCCCTCACTTCAAATCCCTTAGTGGCTAAGTCATTGACCTGAAAAAGATAAACCATTCCTCCCAGAATAAGCACAGCGAAAACAAAAGCCGCTACAGCCACCAGGCTAATCTTTGACTTGCCGGAAAGAAACTTTTTTCCGCTTCTATCCTCCCCGCTTCCGGCTATCGGATATAGATTGTGTTTTTTTTCAAATAAAACCTTGGGCATCTTCTTGCCTCCCCCTCCTTTTTAAATTTTTATTTTTGTTTTTATGTCTTTTCCACCACTCGAAGCTTGGCGCTCCGAGAACGTGGATTTTCTCCAATTTCCCCAGTATCAGGAACGACCGGCTTCTTGGTTATGAGCCGCAAAGCCGGCTTCCTCCCACAGACACATTTGGGGAAACTGGCAGGGCAAATGCATCCCCTCGCATTTTCCCGAAACTTATTTTTAACGATTCTGTCTTCTAATGAATGAAATGATATGATGGCCAATCTACCGCCAGAAGCCAAAACTGAAATGGACGCGCTAATAAACTTCTCCAGATTGGCCAGCTCATTATTAACCTCGATTCGAATAGCTTGGAAAGTTTTGGTGGCCGGATGAATCCGTCCGGACCGATAACGCTCCGGAATAGAACTGGCTACTATCTTTGCTAGTTCCCCAGTAGTTGAAATCGGACTGAGACTTCTTTTTCTCACTATTTCCCCAGCTATCCTTTTTGCGAATCTCTCTTCTCCCTTCTCGCGGATTAATTCTTCGAGCTTCTCCTCTGAATATTCATTGACTACCTCGCGCGCTGAAAGTTCCTGCTTCCGAGAAAGTCTCATATCTAGAGGAGCGTCCTCTCGGAAACTCATTCCATACTCTGGATTCTCTAACTGATCAGAGGAATATCCGAGATCAGCCAAAATCGCATCGACTTTCTCTATTCCCAAATCTTCCAGTATATTTTCAATGTTCCCAAAATTATCGTTGACTAAAAAAATTCTTCCTTCCGCTTTTAACTTTCCACTTTCGACTTTCGACTGGAAATTTTCTATATTGTTTCCATCAACATCAATACCGACAAAAATTCCGTTTTCACCTATAGCCTTTAAAATCTCACTGCTGTGCCCTCCAGATCCGAGTGTGGCGTCAACCACGACACTCTCCTCCTTCAAATTCAGATTCCTTACAGCTTCCTCTAACAATACTGCTTTGTGCTTTGACATCTCTTGAAATTTTCTAATATACTCCTAATTTGCCCAGCTGTTCAGCAATCTCGTCCGTATTCTTTTCCGCTGACCGTTTATATTCATTCCATTTTTTTCCGTCCCAGATTTCCAGACGATTGTAGAGTCCGGCAACCACCACTTCTTTGGAAAGTCCGGCGTAATCCTTGAGATAATCCGGAACCAAGATTCTTCCTTGCTTGTCCACTTCAACATCAGTAGCTCCGGCTAGCATCAAACGGATAAAACTTCTTGTTCCCGATTCTCCAACTGGAAGATTTCCCAGCTTCTCTGCTAACACTTCCCAGACTTTCATCGGATAGATGAAGAGACATTTATCAAGCCCGCGGGTAATCACCACCTTATTCTTGAGATCGCTTCGAAATTTGGCCGGAATGGCCAATCTTTTCTTGGGATCAATGGAATGTGAATATTCTCCAATGAACATAGATTTCCCCACTTTATGACACTTCTCTACAACTTAGCTCTATTTTACTCCACTTAAGGATGCTTGGTCAACACCAGAAAGACAAAATAAAATCCCTCATTTGAGGGATTTTATTTTTACTTATCCACAGATTATAAACTTTTCCAATCTGCGAGAATGAATTACTCCATTGAATCGCAAATTCCGTTCTGATTCTGATCTTGGAAATTACATCCGCCCTTTCCATTTCCTCGCATCATTCCCATCCGCCCAGCGCCAATTTTCCTTAGCCCCAGCTTTTCACGGATAGCGTTAGCCTCCTGATATTTTCCTTCCAGCATCAGTTTATGCATCTGGGAAAAATCAGAAAAATTATTCTCATTGATAACGCTGAGAGCTTTTCTTCTCCCAAATTCATCTCTCTTCATCACTTCCTTCCAAGCTTCAAAGTCGTTATTCTTTAAAGCTTCTGTCATGTCCTTATGTCTTTCTGGAGAAAAATACGGGCCAAATTGGGAATTAGGCCTGAAGAAGGCATAAGTTGAAGCTGAGCCAGCTACCAGAAACAAAAGGCCCATCAATCCAATTAAAAACCACTTATTTTTTCTCAGATCTGTCTTATTAATTTTGTCCATTTTTTTTCTTAATCTAATTAGTTTGCCGGCTTGCTCTTTTACTACGCCTATTCTAGATTTATCTTTCACCAGTCCTCAAACATTTTGAAAGAAGCGCTTCTTTTTCCTTTTTAAAATTCCAGGGTCGAATCTCTTTGGCTAGAAAAGTATCTTCGTTTTCCATTTCTCCAATTATCTTAACGGCTTCTCCGGGCCTGAGAAATACCCTGGGTCGAACAATGGCTTTCTCTTTTTTTACCATCCAGCGCTTCCCCTCAAAATCCAAAAGGGCAAAGACCATTCCTCCTTTCATTGGTCCGACCTCGCCAGAAAGCAGTCCTTTCTCGGGAGAACTCCAGACCGTGAGCATTCGGCCATGACAACCACAGTAAAAAGGAACTTTTTT
>JBMOKR010000122.1:0-4669 GCA_049324335.1 Patescibacteria group bacterium
TACTGGATTCCCGCCTAAGGCTTCCTAAAGCTTAGCTTTAGGATGATGATTTTGACAAAAGGATTTTTGTCTGTTAGGCTAGGGCTATGGAAATGATTACGCGGAAAAATAATCCGAACCCGAGCAACTGCTGACTTCCGGTGGGATTTTTTTCGTGTTGAACATATTAAGAAGAAATTCCGCCGAGAAGAGGCGGTTTTTTGCTTTTTAAGGCTAAATAATGTAAAATAATTAAGTAATTCGACTAGATTCCCGCTTGTCATCGGGAATGACAATGTCTTCACTATCGGGTATGAAACAATCACAACTATTCACTAAAACTCAAAAAGAAGCTCCCAAAGACGAAGTTTCCAAGAACGCCCAACTCTTAATTCGGGCGGGGTTTATTCACAAAGAAATGGCTGGAGTCTATGCCTATCTGCCTCTCGGACTGCGGGTTCTTGAGAATATCAAAAAGGTGGTCAGGGAAGAAATGAATGCTGTCGGCGGGCAGGAAGTCATGATGACGACTCTACAGCCTAAAGACATTTGGGAAAAGACCGATCGTTGGGATGATAAGAAAGTAGACAACTGGTTCAAGACTAAACTGATGAATGGTACTGAACTGGGAGTGGGTCTTACTCATGAGGAGCCGATAGTGGATGCGGTGAGTGGCAATCTCAGCTCCTACAAAGATATGCCCTTTGCGGTGTATCAGATTCAGAACAAATTCCGCAATGAGTTGAGAGCCAAGAGCGGACTACTCCGCGGGCGGGAATTTCTGATGAAAGATATGTACACTTTTTCCCGCGATCAAAAACAGCACGAAGAAGAATACGAAAAGATAGTAGCGGCCTATTTCAAAGTATATGAGCGACTGGGTTTGGGAGCGATAACTTACCGGACTTATGCGGATGGCGGAATTTTTACACCACGCTTTAGCGACGAGTTCCAGACCTTAAGTGAGGCGGGGGAAGATAAGATATATTTGGATGAAGCCAAGAAGATTGCAGTTAACGCGGAAATTTTTACTGATGAGAATTTGGAAAAATTGGGCCTCAAAAAAGAAAATCTTGTTGAGAAAAAAGCGGTGGAAGTGGGAAATACTTTCCACTTAGAAACTAAATATACTGATGCCTTAGGCGTCCATTACACCGATGAAAACGGAGAGAAGCAGTCGATCATCATGGGATGTTATGGCATTGGCATCAGCCGTCTCATGGGCGTTATGGCGGAGCTGTTTGCGGATGAAAAAGGTCTCGTTTGGCCGGTTAATGTGGCCCCTTTTCGAGTTCATTTGATAGAATTAAAGGCTAATAACGAAGAATTAAAAACCAAAGCCTGGGAGATTTATGAAGGATTGATAGAAAAAGGCATTGAAGTATTATATGACGACCGGGACGCGTCAGCCGGAGAGAAGTTTGCCGATGCCGATCTCATCGGAATCCCGACGCAACTTATTGTGAGCGAGAAAAACTTGAAAGAGAACAGGGTGGAGATTAAGGATCGGAAAACTGGAGAAGTGGAATTTGTGGATTTTGACCTGGGAAAGATTCTTGATTTTTTCTCTAAGATGAGTTAAATTAATAAGGCGCCAAGGAGGGTAAAACGGCTGAAAATAGAAGAAAACTATGGCAAAAATCATTATAGTGGAGGACGATCCGATGATTTCGGAAATCTATCAGAAAAAGTTTTCCGAATCAGGTTTTGAGGTTCTCTCGGCGGACAGTGGAGACAAGGTGTTGGAGCTGGCCAAGAACGAAAAACCGGATGCCATTCTTTTGGATCTTATTATGCCCAAAATGGATGGATTCCAAGTACTTCAAGAACTCCGAGGAGGCGGGTATGACCCCAATATAAAAGTGATAATTTTCAGCAACTTAAGTCAGAAAGAAGATCGGGACAAGGCCTTAAATTTGGGAGCCAGCGGTTTTGTGACCAAAGCCGATTACAGTCCAAGCGAACTGGTGGCCGAAGTGAGTCGGCTTATGAATCAATTTTCCGAGCAGAAAAGGAATGAAGAAAGAATAAGTGGAAATGGCGGAAACCATTTGGAGCCGGTTTCGACCAATGGGAAGAAAATACTGATGATGGAAGACGAAGAGGTTTTTCTGGAAATGTTCGGGGAAAAACTCAAACAAGAAGGCTATACGGTAGTGGCGGCTAGGAATGGGGCCTGGGGATTCAAGGAGGCGCTTAAAGATAAATTCAATCTTTTCATCATCGATATGGCCATGCCGGCTATGAGCGGGGATGAGATTGTTGAGAAGCTCAAATTGGAAGAATCAACTAGGGATGTTCCGATCATCATGCTCAGCGCTTCTTCGACTGACGAAGCTATAAAGAAAGTGAAGGAGTTGGGAGTAGTTGAATTTTTCATTAAGACGCAGATTACTCCGACGGAATTGTTCAAAAAAGTAGAGGAGATACTGAAGTAGTCCATAAAGTTTACCCCGTTAAATTCCCGCAGAGCGGGACCCATTTAACTGGGTAAATCAAGCATAAAGTATGAAAAGAATCTTAATCAGTGAGGTTGTTGATTATCTAGGAAGGGAAGTCCGGCTTTCCGGCTGGGTGAATGTCCGGCGCGATCACGGAAAAATTATTTTTATCGACCTTCGGGACCGAAGCGGGGTTATCCAGACGGTTGTTATACCAGACCAGGAAGAAGCTTACCGGCAGGCCAAGGAGATTCGGCCGGAGTACGTCGTTGAGATCGAAGGACTGGTCAAAGAGCGTCCGGGCGGAGCCAAGAATGAGAAGAATTTCGGAGGTTTTGAAATTGAAGTCAAGGGCATCAACGTCTTGGGCAAGACTTACGGAGATCTTCCGGTAGAAATATCCGGAGACTTGGGAGAGCTTAATTTGGAAACGCTTCTTAATCATCGACACCTGACTCTTCGGAACGAGAAAGTCAAAGCTATTTTCAAGGTCTATTCCGAGATGCTTTTTGGCTATGAGAAATTTATGCGGGAAGAGGGTTTTACGGAAATAAAATCCCCCAAGATTCTTTGTAATGCTACAGAAGGGGGAGCCAATTTTTTCAAGATAAAATATTTTGATAAGGAAGCTTATCTGGCCCAGAGTCCGCAGTTCTATAAGCAAGCCGGAGTAGGTATATTCGAGCGGGTTTTTGAAATCGGAACGGTCTTTCGGGCGGAACCGCATTTTACTTCGCGTCATGTGAACGAATATACCGGTATGGATGCCGAGATGGGCTTCGTTGAAGGATTTTCCGATGTGATGGATGAGTTGGAGAAAGTGATGCGTTATCTCATGAAATATGTGGGCGAGAATTGTTCTGATGAGTTGGCTCTTTATGGTGCTCAGATTCCTGAGGACCAAGAGATTCCCCGGCTCAAGCTTACTGAGGCTCTGGAGATTCTAGAGAGGGAATATGGCAAGAAATTTGAGGGAATTGATATTGATAGCGAAGGAGAAAGGCTGATTTCTGAGTGGATTAAAAAGGAGAAGGGAAGCGACTTCGTCTTTTTGACTCACTATCCCAAAAGCATCCGTCCCTTCTATTCAATGCCCAATGCTGAAGATTCCAGTCTCACAGATACTTTCGATTTGATTTTCCGGGGAGTGGAAATTGCCAGCGGAGGGCAGAGAATCCATGATTTCGAAATGCTCAAATCCAATATCGAAAAGCACCGGCTTGACCCCAAAGAATTTGAAGACTATCTGAGCATCTTTAAGCATGGCATGCCTCCTCATGGGGGCTGGGGATTGGGTTCGGAACGGATCGTTCAGAAAATTTTAGGCATTGAAAATATCAAACAAGTCATACTTTATCCGAGAGATGTCAAAAGACTCACTCCTTAAGATTGGGAAAATGGGGTTGAAACACAAAGAAAAATTCGATAGCCGGAAAGTAAAGCTAGTGAGCTTTATTTCTTTTTTAATGGGTTTTATCCAAGCTCTTTTTCTCTATGTAATGTCGACCTATTTCAAGGAAGCTTCCGGAACGGAAAATGTCGGCCCCTTCTATTTAGTTTCTTATGTTGTAGTCTTGGTTCTCCTTCTTAATTTACATAAGTTGGTCCGGATTTTTGGGAAATCTTTTATTTTTCTTCTTTCTCTCATTCTTAAGATTGTAAGTTTGTCTCTTCTTCTTATTCTTCCGCCATCATACATTTCCATCGGAGCGCTAATGCTCTACATTGTTGCTGGAAGTTTGGAATGGGTGAGTCTGGATATTATATTGGAGTCTTTTTCTATTGATAATATGTCCGGGAGCATTCGGGGGAAGCATTTGACGATAATTAATCTGGGATATTTGGTTGGTCCTTTTTTATCCACTCAGATATTGGAAGGATCCGGATATCGGGGGATATTCATCATATTGCTTCTGGTTAATGCCTTTTTGCTAATCATTTCTGCGCTGGGCCTTCGGCGAGTTGACAATAGGATCAATCTTCAATTGGGCGTTCGGGAATCACTCCAAAAAATTTGGAAGCGGAAAAATATCTTGCGCTCCTACTGGGCTTCTTTTGTCTTGGATTTCTTCTATTCCTTGATTATTATCTATACTCCGATTTATCTTCTGGATCTGGGAATCCCTTGGGATAAGATTGGAATCATTTTCACTTTGATGCTGGTGCCGTTTGTGGTGGTTCAATATCCGCTGGGGATTCTGGCGGATCGAAAAACTGGAGAAAAGGAATGGATGTTTCTTTCCGTGCTC
>JBMOKR010000123.1:0-4657 GCA_049324335.1 Patescibacteria group bacterium
CGGGAGAGATGAAATGCAAAGCTTCCAATGCGACTTATGCTGCTAAGAAAATGAAGACCTATTTTGACGAACGAGGGATTGATTATAAGCGGGTGATCCTTTCCAACTTTGATTGCGACACCGTGGCGCATCCTCAATATTTCGCGTCCCTTACTTATTCTTTTATCACTAATCCTAAGAGACTTCAGATGGCTTATCAGCCACTTCCTATGTATCATAATAATTTATGGGATACCAATGCTTTTGTGCGGGTAGTCGTTACTAGTTCTTCTTTCTGGCATATTTTTCAAAGTACCAGGCCGGAAGGAATGGTTACTTTTGCTTCTCACAGCGAATCTTTCGACACTTTGGTAAAAGTTGGTTTTTGGCCGGTCAACATAATCAATGAAGACTCGATTATCTATTGGAAGTGCTTTTCTTATTTCCATGGAGACTATAAGGTTCAGCCAATCCATTTGCCGGTTTCGCTAGATGCGGTGCTGGCTCCCTCCTATTGGCAAACTATTGTTAATCAGTATAAGCAAAAAAGGCGTTGGGCTTATGGAATTGAGCATTTCCCGACTGTTCTTCGCGCGATTGGTCCGGACAAGAAAATCCCTCTTTCTAAAAAAATTAAAGTAGCTTTTGAAATGCTGGAAGGCCATCATTCTTGGGCGACAGCCTCTTTCATTTTGGCGATTCTGGGATGGATGCCGCTTATTTTCGGCGGAGAGGCCTTCAACCAAAGCGTGTTGGCGCATAATCTGCCATTTTTTACTCGGTATCTCATGACCTTGGCCATGGCCGGACTAGTCGTTTCTGTCTCTCTGAGCTTTTTACTTTTGCCTCCACGGCCGGAAAAATATTCCAGATGGAAGAATGTCTATATGCTTCTGCAGTGGATTCTAGTTCCGATAATCGCTCCTTTTTTGGGATCCCTTCCGTCAGTTGATTCACAAACCAGGCTTCTTTTCGGAAAATACTTCGGAGAATTTTGGGTGACCGAAAAAATAAGGAAATAAATCCATGGATAAATTCTTCATGCCTTTCATCTTTTCTTTCGGCCTATCTCTGGTTTTGTCTTGGGCGATAATTTTTGGAGGGAAGAGGATATTAAAATTCCTCAAAAGAACCGGTGAGAGACATATTCATAATAAGCAGGTTGTTCGGCTGGGAGGAATTGCGTTGGTTTTGTCTTTTGTGGGCGGAGTGTTTTTTAGCCCGCATTTGGTCATTACGCCGGAAATTTGGGGATTCATAGCGGCTATCGGGTTAATTTTAATAGTTGGGACATTGGATGACTTACGGGAGATGTTTTGGAAGATCCAATTTTTTTTCCAGATTATATCTGTCCTCATTATTTTTATTGCTGGTGTCAGGATGAAGTTTATCACCAATTTTTGGACGGGCGAAACCTTAAGTTTGGAAAGCGAAATGGGCGTGATTGTTTCCGTTTTTCTTATTATATTCTGGGTAATCCTTCTTATGAATGTGATGAATTGGACTGATGGAGTGGATGGACTCTCTGGAAGCATTACCCTCATCGCCTCTCTTACGATCATGCTTCTTAGCCTCAAGCCGGAAGTTAATCAGCCACCGATAGCCATAATGGCCGCGGTTTTGGCTGGATCAACTTTGGGTTTTCTCTTTTTCAATTTTTTTCCGGCTCGAATACTGGCTGGAACATCTGGGGCTAACTTCTTTGGTTTTTCGCTTGCGGTCATTTCCATATTTTCCGGGACTAAAATTGCTACAGCCATTTTAGTTTTGATTGTTCCGATTATTGATTTTCTTTGGGTGATTTTGGAAAGATTCAGAAAAAGAAAATCCATATTCCTTCCAGACAAGAGCCATATTCATTTCAAGCTTTTAGATTTGGGCTGGTCTCCTGTTAAGATAAATCTCTTATTTTCCGGAATAACAGCCTTAGCAGCTATTTTAGCTTTAAATACCCGAACTTTTGGAAAAATAGTTACCATATTGCTCTCTGGAATCTTAGTGCTGGCCTTTCTATTCTTCATAGATAGGAAAATAAAATTAAGAAATCAAAATGCGTCTTAGGAAGGAGCCTGTTTTTTGGCTGTTCTTGGGTATAGCGCTTATTGCTCTCTTGGGGGTGTTATTGGAAGGCAAGCGAAGCGCGGAAATCTTTCTCGAAGAAAGTGGCGTGGTTATCCAGGCCGAAATTGCTGATAGTCAGAAAGAAAAATACGCTGGTCTTTCCGGCCGAGAAAGTATCTGTGGGAACTGTGGGATGCTTTTTATTCTTGACAGAGAGGGGGTCCCAGAGTTTTCTATGCGAGGCATGAGGTTTAACCTGGACTTTATTTGGATAAGTAGGGGGAAGATAGTTGATTTAGACAGTGACATCCCAATTGATTTTGTGGGTGGAATTTTTCCCGAAGGAGAGGCGGATAGGGCTTTAGAGGTTCCGGCTGGTTCAATAGAAAGACTAGGAATTCGAGTAGGAGACAAGGTGAAAATGAAATGATTTTTTTGGCCAAGCAAAACGCCCCGAGTTTCTCGGGGCGTTTTTCAAAAGAACAAATTTGGCTAAATTACGTAAAAGATTGTTTGATTCAATCTAGGAAAGTGAAGGAACTTTCTTGGAGTACTGGGTAAGATTGTTGAGTTGCTTGTCGCTTAAGCCCTTGGATTTCTGGATAGCCTCTTCAATCAGTTTCTTGGAGAATTCTACTGAAGCGCCTGTCCGAATTCCTTTAGAGTAGCCAACATTCTTTCTGAGATAATCTTCGATATAAATCTTATGTTCCGCGCTGAGACTTGAATCCGGATTCTTTTCCAGGTAGTTGGCTAGCGCTCGTCTTCCAAGATGAGTAAGGCCATCTCCTTTCCCAGCCGTCTCAATGAATGATCCTTCGGTTTCTTGGCTGGTAGCGGTAGAAGAAGCTCTATCTTCTGGCTGAGTTTCTTCTGTCTTGGCAGTCTCTTTTGCTATTGGAGCGTCTTCTTTTACTTCTTCCTTTTTCATCTCCTCGGCTTCTTTAGTCTCGTCTGACTCAGATTCTTCTGAAACAATGGCGGTCTCTGGAGAGTTTTCTTCTATGAGGGCGATTTCATCACTCTCAACTTTGTCAGATAGATTTTCCGGAACCGATCTCTTGGAATAAGAATAGACTCCTCCGGCAATAGCAATTACGATGATGACGCTTAAGAGAACTCGCATATTTTCCTGAATCCAGTTCTTCCATTTAGAGTCTTGGCTTTCCATTTCTCCCTCCTGATTCTTGTTTTCCATTTCTTGGTTGTCCATATTTCACCTGCCTTTCTAGTCTTTTTATGTATCCGATCTCCCAAATGAGAAGGGAAAGTTTTTTAAGGTGCCTACGTTGAAGCTCGAAACTCGACCATATTGTCCTTTAATTCTATAGAAGCCCTTCTGGAGCGTCAATATGGACAAAATACTTAGTTTGTAGTTTAATCCTGGCCGGATTTCGTAGCTTCGGGAGGGAATTTTTTGAGAAGTCAGTTGAGATTTTTAATTGAGCTTTAAACTCTTTGGGTTTCGCGATAAGCCGAGAAATATTAGCTCCGTTGTTGATGTCATTTGCTCGGAGATGAAAAAAATTTTAACTTCCTCGAACTTTCCCAAAATAAAATTAATCAAATTGATTTGTAAAAATATTTTTTGAAAAAATTTTTCTAAAAGCTATTGCCAAATTTTTTTATTGTTCTATAATTTATATAGATAAGAATTTTTTAAATTTTTGTCTAACAGTAAGGTCGAAAAAAATTTGGATATCAGGAAACTGATAGAGATAAAAATAAAAAAGAAAAAATTCTCCAGCGTACGTGGAGAGTTAAACTAGAAAGGCAGGTGATAAGAATGGCTGCCAAGAAAAAAGCAAAGAAGAAAGTAGCAAAGAAGAAAGTAGCTAAGAAGAAAGTTGCCAAGAAAGCTACCAAGAAGAAAGCTACCAAAAAGAAAAAGAAGAAATAGTTTCTAATTCTTTTTAAAAGTCCGCTTCGATTCTTTTTAAAAGATAGGAATCGAATCGGCACAAACAAAAATCCCGAAAAATCGGGATTTTTGTTTTATATAAAGGGATTTTTGAGTTATATTTTTACTTGACACACGCGCCATCTCTTAGACAGATCTTTGTAAAAGTTAATCTTAGCAGCGGGTAGAATCCTTCTAATCATGTTCGAGAGAATATTTTTTTGTTCAGGAGAGATTTCGAGGTAGCTTATAGTTTTCAGTTTGTAGTTTTTAGATTCCGCGAGTGTTTTTATTTGTTTTAATAACTTTTCGTAATGAGCGAGGCCGTGATTGGAACTGAGAAGCGCTGATTTGGGTTCAAAGTTTTTAACAGTTGGATGAGTAGCTGAATAAATTTTTTTTGACAGATAGGGGAGGTTAGCAATAATGATCAAGTTTTTAGTTTTTAGTTTGTAGTTTTTATTTTCAAATATGAAATCAAGAAGAGAGCTGTGGATAACTTTTATCTTATTTTTTAATTTATGTTTAGAAATATTTTTTCTAGCAATGTGAAGAGCCTCTTGGGAAATGTCTGTAGCTATGAAAGAATTTTGAATTTTGTCCGCCGGCTGGCGGATTGAATTTTTCGCTATCGAGATAATTATATTTCCCGATCCAGTTCCTATATCGATTAAATTAGTTGTTAGTTGCCGGTTTTTAGTTTTTAGTATTTCCTTG